>JAISBK010000035.1 GCA_031266255.1 Treponema sp. | reverse complement strand
ATCATCGAAAAAACTGAAGCATTACTCCGTTCTCTCATGGGGATACCGGCAAACTACCGGGTCCTGTTTCTCCAGGGCGGGGCTTCTCTTCAGTTTTCCATGATCCCCATGAACCTTGCAGGGACTGAACCAGGAGTCCAGAAAAAAAGGGCAACCTATATAGAAACCGGTATCTGGGCACAAAAGGCCGCGGCAGAGGCAGCCAAATACGTGGAGGTAGTCTTGGGCGCCTCCTCCGAAGATAGGGCCTATACCTATATCCCTAGCCCACCGGCTCCCAACTCCGATGATGCCTATTATCACATCACCTTGAACAATACCATTGTTGGCACCCGGTGGACGGAACTGCCCCAAACCGCTGCGGTTCCCTTGGTGGCGGATATTTCCAGCAGTATCCTCTCAGAACCTCTGGATGTGTCTCGGTTTGGGCTGCTCTACGCAGGGGCACAGAAGAACCTGGGACCTGCAGGAACCACGGTGGTGATCATCCGGGAAGACCTTATAGGCAAGGCCCCTTCATGGATCCCGGTCATGCTCCGTTACGATATACATGCCCAAGAGGCTTCCCTCTACAATACCCCGCCTTGTTATGGGATCTACATAATCGGATTGGTTCTGGAATGGCTCAACAGCCTAGGGGGTATTCCGGTTATAGCCGAACGCAACCGGAAAAAGGCAAGTCTGTTCTACCGGTATCTTGACCAGTCCCGGTTGTTTCGGTCTCCGGTTGATCCGGTTTTCCGCAGTCTTATGAACATTCCCTTTGTCGTTTCCGGAACGGAACCAGCAGAACGGGCGGACCTGGAAGCCCGGTTTGTCCGGGAAGCCGCTGTTCAAGGGCTGGTGAATCTTGCGGGGCACCGATTAGTGGGTGGCATGCGGGCAAGCCTGTATAATGCCATGCCCCTGGAAGGAGTACAGGCACTCATCACCTTTATGGATCGCTTTGAAGAAAGGTACCTTAAAAAATGTTTCGTATACAAACCATGAATAAGATTGCTCCTCGGGGCCTTGAACTGTTTCCCCGGGATCGATACGAAGTAGCTGGTGAGCTTGCCCGTCCTGATGCTATCCTCGTGCGGAGTGCAGATCTGCATAAGCTCAAAATTCCTGATACCGTTAAAGCCATAGCCCGGGCCGGCGCGGGGTATAACAACATTCCTGTGGGGGCCTGCAGCAATCGAGGGGTGGTGGTTTTTACCACTCCTGGCGGAAATGCCAATGCGGTAAAAGAACTGACCCTGGCCGCGCTGTTCATTGCCTCCCGGAATATCCTCCAGGGAACCACCTGGGCCGCATCCTTGGCGGATAAGGCCGATGCAGTGCCGGATCTGGTGGAACAGGGAAAAGCCCAGTTTGAGGGAACGGAAATCCGGGGCAAAGTGCTGGGAGTGGTGGGTCTTGGGGCTATTGGGGTGATGGTGGCTAATGATGCGCTTGCCTTGGGTATGGAGGTGATAGGCTACGATCCTTACCTATCCGTGGACGCTGCCTGGAACCTCTCCCGACAGGTAAACAGAGCAGATACCTTGGAAGGACTCCTGGCCACATCCGATTATGTGAGCCTGCACCTTCCCTTGACCGATACTACCCGGGGATGCTTCAACGGAGAAAAATTCCGGTATATCAAACAGGGAGCTAAGCTCATCAACCTTGCCCGGGGAGGCTTGGTCAATGAACCGGATATCATTGCAGCACTCCAGACAAAAAAAATAGCCCTCTATGTAACGGATTTCCCCTCTGCCGAACTCCTAGCCTGTCCGGGAACCATCTGCATTCCCCACTTGGGAGCATCCACCCCGGAAGCAGAGGATAACTGTGCGGTTATGGCAGTACGGCAGCTTATGGATTTCCTGGAAACCGGAACCATCAAGAATTCGGTCAATTTTCCCCGATGCCGCTTGGAACAGCGTGCTCCCCACCGGCTGCTGGTAGCAAACCGGAATATTCCCAACATGGTCGGCCAAATCACCACCATCCTTGCGAGGGAGCGGATCAACATCATGGATCTACTTAACCATCACCAAGGTGAATATGCCTATAACATCATTGATACGGAACAACAGATACCCCTTACCGCGCTTGAACAGATCCTTGCAGTAGAAGGCATTATCCGGGTACGGAGTATAGCAGGGATACAGAAACGCTGATGCCTTGGAAGACCTACAGGTCCCCCCATAAGCCCCGTTTACCGGTACGGGCAGCCTGTTCCAAGCCTTTGAACTCATCTATAAACTGGAACGTATATGAAATATATGCATGACCATACCCTTCCTGAATCAAGGTCGCGTTAAAGCAGCGGCCGTCAGCCGTATAGACGTAGGCAAGCAAGCGGCCATACCGATCCCGGAGGTCCCAATCAAAGGCGAGATAGACCTGAGCACTCAAAAGCTGTTCTTTGGTAAAATCGCTGGCTTCTTTGCCGAAACGTTCTACCGGCTTATGGGGATGGACCGTTTCCGGGGTATCCACTCCAAGCATACGGATGGTCTCTACGGTTTTCAAGTCAGGGGGAGGATTGGGGATCCGCACCCGGATAGTGTCCCCATCCACAGGATCAACCACTTCTGCAGGAACCATCCGGGAGATTTCTCCCTGGGAACTAGCGGTGAGATTTAACCTATTAACGCGGTAGAGGGGTTGCTGAGGTCTTGTTTGGGTAAGCCTTGTTTTATTCTGAGAAGGTATCGGGGGCTTACAGATAGAACAGGCTTGGTAGCCGGATTTGAGGGCATCTTCCAGGGATACCGCAATTTTTGAACGGCTGAGAGAGGTACAGGTCTCAAGGTGATACTTGCTTCCCGAATTGGTAACATACACCGTGGTTTCGGTAGCCCCCAGCAAAAACAAGCTGCACGCGATACTGATGACCACACTCACGATCAGGGCAACAGGGATTTTAATTGATTTCATAGGCAATAATAAAATCTACCGTGACCGCGCACTGTCGGGTGGATTGGGGAATGTGGTTAAAACCGGATGTCAGGGTACTGTCTATATCAAGGAAAATTATTGTACGCGCTTCATTGGTCATCTTTATGTAACATCTCTATAACTTTAGTAATATGTATCGCCAGTAAGGATACATCGTTCTTGTGGAGGTTCATGCCATGGGTATCATGCAGATAGGAACAGATACGTCCGCAGCACTGGGCAACTTTTTTTTGGCGCTTCACCGTCAAAGCGTATAATTCATCGTCCTCTTTTGGCTTCTTGGTACGGCTGGGTGCGGTACTATACTCAAGCACCATATTCCGCACATGGTTGATAAAACGCATTAATTCAAAGGCGTTTTCGTCCAAAACAAGAGCAAAGGACTGTTCAACAATCCGTATGATGTCCCCGGTAATGGTTATGATCTTAAAGGTAGTCGGCATATCCGATGATTCAAGTTCAGCGTTTACAAAATGCAGGGCGATACTTACTGCTTCGGCTTCGGGAAACTGAACCTCCCGTTCCTGCTGGATTATTTCTAGGGCTTTTATACCGGCCTTAAATTCATCGGGATAGATATGCCGTATCTCCCATTGCAAGGGGCTTTGTATGTCAATTTTGTTGTGGTGCCGCATAAAAACCACGGAAAGATGATCCGCCAAAGCTACCAGAATGCTCGGATTCAACTGACGTCCCAGAATTTCCTTGCCCCTATCCACAATTTTGCTCGCCAGGAGCAGATACTCATAGGCCAAGTCCGAAAGGATATCCACGGAGCGGTTGATATGGGCCGTTTCCTGGGGGATAAACACCTTTTCGCAGTGACTAATTTGAAGAAAGAGGCGCGACCGTCGGCTCTTATGCAACGGGAAGTTTCACTTCGAGTTTTTGGGCACTCAGCATGACTAACCCTGCCCCTAGGATAGCGCCGATAGTATCGGCAACCCAGTCCCACACATTACAGTCCCGGCCTGGTACAAAAGACTGATGGACTTCATCGCTGATCCCATAGGCTGCGACAATAATAGCAACCCATACCATGCATTTAAAGGGATTCTTTTTCCATTGTTTCAGAGAAATCCACAAGCCTACAGCAACCGCAAATACTGCATAAGCAAGCAGGTGTTGTACCTTATCAAAACCAAGAATACCCTTAGGAGTAGGAAGTACACTTTGAGATGAGAGAAACCAAATCATCCCGATAATAAGCAGCGCGGGAACTTTACACACTATTTTTATCACGATCTATGTCCAATAGAAAATAAGTATATCGAAGATCGTACTACCCGTCAATTGCCGTATTAACAAAGCTTAAAAAATTGAAATAAGGGCCATTTAGCCATATAATACGGTTTATGGTGACATGGGACATTTTTTCCTAAAACTGAGAATTGCGGTAAATCACGAGTAAACCACTTGAAATATTTAAAACAATATAGTATATTGGGATTATTCAAGAACAGGGGTTTTTATAGATGATTGTTTGGGGGTGTAGCTCAGTTGGCTAGAGCGTTTGAATGGCATTCAAAAGGTCAGGGGTTCAATTCCCCTCACCTCCAGGTTGATTCGTGAGTATACAGGCAGAGTGCTCAGTAAGGGATCATCAAAAGTATACCGAAAAAGGTGATTTTACTATACTGAACCGAGGATTATCAGCTTCCCTAGCAGGATCAATAGACGAGCTTATGGTGTAGTATGGTTTTTCAACCAGATACAACAGGGCTTTATACCACTAGGTAGCTTGAAACAGGTAAACGATATAGGCTGTCCTGTAGCCCCATATTGACAAAACTTTCCGGTGGCGATATGGTAGGTTATTAGTCGGAGATTCAATGAATCAAGATTCATACTACAAAAAGGGTCGTTCGGCGACCCTTTTTTTGTGGGGACTTCTGTTCCAAGCAGGATAGGCTTGCTTCATGGTGATTTCAGGCTACTTGAGGAGATGATCCGATGCGATTCACGCCAAGGAAAGGGGATCCCTTATTTGATTCGATTAACCCGGTGGTGCAGGGGCTTGGTATGGCACTGGTAGATATATCGGTGTCACGGCACAGAAGAAGTGTACAGATTAGGGCGGTGATCTGTAAGCCCGGAACGGTAGGAGTGGATGATTGCTCCCAAGTGCATCGGGCTTTGTTGCCCCGGCTGGAATTGGCCTTTCCAGATCACGATCTCTCGGTAGAGGTGTCTTCTCCGGGGATAGATCGTATTATCAAGGATGGCTCTGAATTGGTCCATTATATTGGACGAGGTATAAAATGCTTCAGGACTGATATTTCTGATTGGTCTAGTGGGATACTTCAGGAGGCGGATGAAACCCATTTGGTGCTTAAAGGGAAGGATGGAATGATCGATTTAGGATATGAGCGTATCGCCAAGGCAAAGTTAGATTATTTAAGGGAGGTTTAGGCTTGTGGCCATAGATATATCAGAAGCAATCCACCAGCTTAGTCGAGACCGGGGTATGTCGGAAGAACTCATACTCAGGACTATCGAAAATACCATCCTTGCGGCTTATAAACGCCGTTATGGAAATATAGATAATGCCATTGTCCGGATCAGCGAAGAACAAGAAGTCTCGATTTATGCGAAAAAGAAAATTGTTGACGGAGTGTACGATCCGGTTTCAG
Source organism: Treponema sp. (assembly GCA_031266255.1). GTDB lineage: Bacteria > Spirochaetota > Spirochaetia > Treponematales > Breznakiellaceae > JAIRLU01. The sequence continues at coordinate 11,502 of JAISBK010000035.1, read as the reverse complement.
AGATAGATCTGGAAGAAGCCCAAGCCCTGAATCCTGAGGCGGATATTGGGGATGAGATCCTCATTGAAGTGGATCCTACAGAATTTGATCGCATTTCGGTTCAAAGTGCCAAGCAGACTGCCCATCAATCCATCCGGGAAATCCAAAAAGATAGCCTGTATTCTGAATATAAGAACAAGGTGGGGGAAATCATCATCGGGTATTATCAGCGGGAACGGAATGGTACGATCTATGTGGATTTGGGGAAAATTGAGGGAATCCTCCCCAAGAAGTACCAGTCTCCCCGAGAATCCTACCGGGTTAATGATAGGATCAAAGCCCTTATTAACGAGGTAAATAAGACTCCCGCAGGGCTTCAGGTGGTTCTGTCCCGGACTCATACGGATTTTGTCCGTGCGATTTTTGAGCTTGAGGTCCCTGAAATTTACGATAAAACCGTAGAGATCCACAGGATAGTCCGGGAACCAGGGTATCGGACCAAACTGGCGGTCTATTCCAATCGAGATGATGTGGATCCCGTGGGAGCCTGTGTGGGTCTTAAGGGGGTGCGGATTCAAGCAATCATCAAGGAACTAGAAGGGGAAAAGATTGACATCCTCAAGTACGATCCGGATCCTCGGCGTTTCATTAAGAATGCCCTTTCTCCGGCTGAGGTTCGGGATGTGATTGTCCTGGATGAGGGTAAACATCAGGCTCTGGCGGTGGTGAGCGAGTCCCAGCTTTCCCTGGCCATAGGCAAGCAGGGGCTTAATGTACGGTTGGCGAATCGTCTCGTGGATTGGGCTATCGACGTGAAAACCGATGCACAGTTTGAAGAAATGGATATTGCCGCAGAATCCCGGCGTGCGGTTTCTGAACTATTTGGGGATGCTGAAGGGTTTGGGGATGAGCTTTCCCGAATTTCTGAACTTCCTGGAGTGGATCCCTTGATAGCCAAGACGCTTCAGGAAAAAGGCTTGGATTTTATAGAAGATTTTCTCGCACTTTCCCGAGAAGAAGTATCAGAACTCAATGGTATCACCACAGAACAATTTGAGGCTTTACATAAATTGATAGAAGAGAATGTGGAAATTGTCGAAGAGGACGAAAAAGTAAAACAATCTGAAGATGCGCTGAGTAGCGCAGGGAAGGTCTCTGAAGATGAGCAGGCCACTCATGAGGAGATACCCCCAGAGCTTGAAGCCTATGAATGTCCTGAATGTGGCGCTCATATAACGGTAACCATGACCAATTGTCCGAATTGCGGCATTGGGTTGAGCTTTGAATATGAAGATGAATAACCGGTTTAGTAAAGATCGGATATTATAATTAAGGTGGATTATGGCTGAGGAATTAGATAATACCCAAAAACCAAAGGCAGAACTCATTAAACGGGTGTTGAATGAGCCTGAATCTTCAGATGGAGGGGTAAAAAATGTCCCTGCTTCGGGTTTCAAAAAGCGTGTCGTCGTCAAGAAAAAAACTCCTGATGCTTCGCTTCCCCATTCAGGACCGGGTGTTCCGGCTAAGAAGCCTCAGGCCAAGGTTGTGGCTACCCGGGGACCTACTGAGGGAGAAAGAATTCCTGATGCGCCCAAAGAGAAATCCGGAGAAAGTCCCAAGCAGGTTTTGGGAAAAGAGGGAAAAGATGCACAAAATTCTTTCCCAGTGCCTCAAGCCATAGCTCCTAAGCCCCTCCGGGAACCAGGGGCAAGCTCGGTACCGACTCAGGGTACATCTCCCAACGGAATAAAACCCCAAGGGCAAGACCGTCCGCCGTTTTCTCGGAATGTGGTTACTTCTTTCCCGGTTACTCAGCGGCCTGCCGCCGCAGCAGGCAGGGTGGGAGGTAAACTGGTAGGCCCCAGGCGTCCACGGGAGGATACGCAGCACCGTTCCGGTCAACCTCCTTTCCACCCAAGACCGGCAGGTAGAGTGGGGGGTAAACCGACGAGTCCACGGAATCCCGAGGCTGGCCAGCATAACAATCGTTTCGGTGCTCAGGGTGGTCCTCGTCCTGGGAGACCAGGAGGCAACCCACGGCCTCGAGGTCCGGCCCGACCTGGGTTACCCATGGGAGGAAACCAGCGGCCTGGGGGGTTTGGGGTACAACGCCCAGGAATGGGCAGATTGGGGGGTCCTCCTCGACCCGGGGTTTCCCCTCAGAGCCCACCGGTAATCGAAAACAAGGGACAGGTTAAAAAGTCCTTCAAATCCAAGAAACCAGCCTATACCCGCCGGGAAAAAGAATTGGAAATGGAGGAAAAGCTCCTCCAGACCAAAAAGAAGATTACCCATATAGCGAATCCGGTGCCTAAATCCATTGATATCATGGAAGTGGTGTCAGTTTCTGATCTGGCCCGTAAGATGAACCTCAAGGCCTCGGATTTGATTCATAAACTCATGAGTATGGGGATGATGGTTACCATTAACCAGCAGATCGATGCGGAAACTGCCAGCCTGTTGGCTGCAGAATTTGGCGCGGATGTCAGGATCATCAGCCTCTATGAGGAGACCCTCATCGAAACCGATGTGGATGATGAGCTTTCCATGGATTCCCGTCCGCCGGTGGTGACGGTCATGGGACATGTGGATCACGGCAAGACCAAACTGCTTGATGCTATTCGGAGTGCGGATGTGGTTTCCGGGGAATTCGGTGGAATCACCCAACACATCGGTGCATATACGGTGGACACCCTCCATGGGCGGATCACCTTCCTAGATACTCCTGGGCACGAAGCCTTTACCCGTATGCGGGCTCGAGGGGCGCAGGTAACGGATATTGTAGTGCTTGTGGTGGCGGCGGATGATGGGGTCATGCCCCAAACTGTGGAAGCCATTAATCACGCTAAAGAAGCGGATGTTCCTATCATTGTGGCGGTCAATAAAATCGATAAACCTGAAGCCAATCCGGATCGGGTAAAGAGCCAGCTTTCTGAATTGGGGCTTCAGCCTGAAGAATGGGGCGGTCAGACCATGTTTGTGGAGCTTTCAGCCTTGCGGAAAGAAGGGATTGATAAGCTTATTGATTCCATATTGCTGGAAGCGGAGATTCTGGATCTCAAGGCCAATTACAACCGGGCTGCCGAAGGTAAGATTCTAGAATCCCGAATTGACCACGGACGGGGTATTGTGGCTACGGTGATGGTGGAAAAGGGAACCCTGAAAATCGGAGATTCCTTTGTAGCGGGGATTTGGCCGGGGAAGGTGCGGGCTCTTTTCAGTGACAAGGGAGAAAAAGTTGAGGCGGCCACGCCCTCTATGCCCATAGAGGTACTGGGGTTTGAGGGTATTCCCAATGCCGGGGATCCGTTGCAAGTGGTAGAAGATGAAAAACAGGCCCGGAGCATCTCGGGTAAACGGCAGGAACTCAAACGGTTTGAGGATGCTAAAAATGTCAAGAAGATCACCTTGGATAATCTGTACGATACCATCAGCGACGGCGCGATTCAGGAACTCAAGGTTATCATCAAGGCGGATGTACAAGGTTCTGCGGAAGCCCTGCGTTCAAGTCTGGAAAAACTCTCCACCAAGGAAGTACGGCTCAACGTGATTCAGGCACTTCCTGGGGCCATCAACGAAGGGGATGTGGATCTGGCCATTGCCTCCAACGCGATCATTATTGGGTTTAACGTGCGGCCGGTTCCCAAGGCAAAGCTCTTAGCGGATCAGGAAAAGGTGGATATCCGCAAGTACAACATCATCTACAGGGCGGTAGAGGAAATTCAGCAGGCCATGGAAGGGATGCTCAAACCAGATACCAAAGAAGAGGTCATGGCTACGGTTGAGGTGAGGGATACCTTTAAGACCCCGAAATTTGGTACCATTGCGGGTTGTTATGTCTTGACCGGAACGGTCAAACGGAATGCCAGTGTCCATGTTATCCGGGACGCCATTGTGATTTATACCGGTAAGATCGCTTCTTTGCGCCGGTTTAAGGATGATGTACGGGAAGTAGCCGCAGGCTATGAATGTGGTATGGGGATTGAGGGTTTTGATAACATCCAGATGAATGATCAGCTCGAAGTCTTTGAGATGGTTGAAGTTGCCCGGAAACTGAGTGAGGCCGGGGCCTTTTAGAAACAGCACTATTTTGGGGGCCGCAAGGCCCCAAACAGAGGAGCGGCCTGAGGACCATCCTACCCCGCGATAGGGGTACATACCAGGACTGTTTACGCTTCGCCACCTTACAGCGGCTCGAGGTTCCGTTAGGCTAGGTCATTGCTACGCTCATTTCCTTGTCCCAAACCAAAAAGCTATGGCTTCGCCGGTCTCATGGTCAATAGCCTAATTTGATGCTTCTTATCGTGGTAAAAGCTCCCCACGCATGTGTTGAACCTGCATATCGCTTGAAACAGGAACGAAGGGACGTACGCCGTTATACCAAACCACGCCGCACTCACTACGCCCACCGCAGGTGCGCTCACCGCAGGTGAAAGAGGGATTTAAGTTCTTCGTGGCTCATGCGGGTGATCCAGGATTCCCCGGTGGATACGGTCATGTCTGCCAGTTCCCGTTTGCTCTTGAGCATCGCGTCTATCTTCTCCTCAAAGCTGCCCTTGGTAATGAACCGGTGAACAAAGACGTTTCTGGTTTGGCCGATACGAAAGACCCGGTCAGTAGCCTGATTTTCCACCGCAGGATTGTACCATAAATCGTAGTGGATCACCCGGCTCGCAGCAGTGAGATTGAGACCAAGTCCACCGGCTTTGAGACTTACCAGGAGAATCCGCGCGCTGGGATCCGTTTGAAACCGGTCGATTACCTGGCTCCGTTTCTTTTGAGCCATACCGCCGTGATACATCCAGGTCATTTCCCCCAATTCATTCCGAATGATAGCCTCAAGACAGTGCAGGGCCTCTACATACTGGCTGAAGATGAGCACTTTTTCCCGATTAGCCAGGATTGATTCTACCAGGGTAAGGAGTAACTGGGCCTTACCAGAATATTGTGATAGTGCAGGGCTTTCTTTATCGTACACCCGGGGATGATCACAGACCTGTTTCAATGCCGTGAGCAAACCTAGTACCAGGGCGGCGCGGGACTGGGGTTCCTCCTCCATGGCTTCTGATTTTTTCATGGTTTCGGTAACGATACTTTCGTAAAGCGCAGCTTGTTCCTTTTCCAATACCGCATATTCATTACTGGTTATCTTCTCAGGCAGATCCGCTATGATGTTCTTATCGGTTTTAAGCCGCCGTAACAAAAACGGCGCGGTAATTTTTTTCAGCACCTCGGCTTTCTCTTTCTGGCGCATCACCTCAATGGGAAACCGGTACTCATCTCTAAACTGGGAAGCAGTACCCAGGTAACCTGGAAGGATGAAATCAAAGAGAGAACGCATATCCTCTAAGCGGTTCTCCACCGGTGTTCCCGAAAGGGCAAGCCGATACTGGGATTTGAGCTGTTTGACCGTTTTAGCTCCCCGGGTATCGGCATTCTTCATGAGATGAGCCTCGTCCACGATTAAGAGGGAGAAAGGATGCTCTTGGAGCTTAGTACTATCCCGCACCGCAGTCTGGTAGGTGGTGAGAAACACATCATGCTCATCCGCTAGGTTACGCTTTGTCCCGTGATACCGAGATACTGAGAGAGCCGGGGCAAAACGGCTTAGTTCCTGCTCCCAGTTTTCAAGCAGTGCCGCAGGGGCAATGATGAGACTATGATTCCCTAAGAGGCCCTCCTCTTTGAGCCATAGCAGGGCGGTGATAGATTGGATCGTCTTGCCCAGCCCCATGTCGTCCGCGAGGACGCAGCCGAACCCGGCAAGCAGAAGAGAGCATATCCAGTTATAACCCCGTTCCTGATAGTGCCGAAGTTGTGCATTGAGACCCTGGGGAATCGGAAAACTCCGCTCGGCTACAAGCTGGTTCATGATCTGTTCTGCATCAAAGGAGAGGACGCAATCATCGGTGAAATAGGCTTTGAGGAAATCGCTTATCTGGGGGGTTTCTTGCTGGGCCTTCTTGAGCAGCCGGGCAAGCTCTTCAGGATCCAGGCGGATAAAGGTATTCCTAAAGGTAACCATGCCCTTTTTCTGTTTCACCAAGGCATTAAACTCCTCTTGCGTGAGGATATCGTCCCCAATGGCCACCTGCCATTGCCAATCCAACAGGGAATCAAGCCCCAGGTAATTCACCAAAGCCCCTGCCTGTTTAGCGGAAGTTTTTAACACCAGACGGGGTTTTAATTCCCGGTGGAGGTTCTTGGGAAACACCACCTCGATCCCCAAACGGGAGAGGAGTAGGGAAGCACGGTCAAGGAAGTCAAGGAGCCGTTCTTCGGTAAGCCGTACCGAGGTCTTGGAACTCAGGCGTCCCAATTCCGGGAGATAATGGGAAAGCGCAGTAGGGGCTTTGAGTACCTCAATAGTTCCGGTTTCCTGAGCCGCATCCTTGAGGGGGATCTTTTTAAGCCCTTCGGGACCTTCAAGCAGGACCTCCATAGAAAGCCTAAAATCCAGGTCTATGATTTCACCGCGGGAAGAAGCCCCTTTGAGACTAAGCCGATACTTCCACGCGGAAAAATCAATGTACAGTACCGAAAGCCAGCGATCAATGGCCAGGGGTATGCTCCGCATGGCCGGGGAAGATACATTACAGGTCTGACCTTGGAAAAAGAGGCCTAGGAGTTCCCGATAATCAGCACTCCCTTTTTGATAGGTTTGGGAGAAATAGTGCTGCTTCACCCATTCTCCCAGAAAGGCTGAAGCAAGAAGGTTTACCACACTGCGACCGCTGGCAAAGGTCTTTTCCTTGGACTTCCTATCAAGGGGTAACATACGATCCTCATACGCGGCAAGCAGATTGAGGGTCTCGTTGATGAGTGGCAGGCTATCAAAAGGTTTCCAGATGATCCTGAGAAAACTTGGAGAAGCCGAGGCTTTTCCGTTTTTTCGGGTTCTCTGAGGGCCTTTATTCCACAGTACCCCTGGGATAAAGGCCCCGGCGGTACAGAGGATGTTGAGGAACTTGAAAAGGTAAAACAGAAAGATATAGGAAGCCGTGCCATCATCAGCGGAAAAGGAACGGAAACACTGAAATGCCTCATAGAGGGTATAACGGTGTTTTTCACCAGAAACGGTTTCCTGTACCAGTGCTATTTCCCCACCTGGCCGAGGGTCCCGACTCATAATAGTCCAGAGGGAACGGGAAAAGGTATGTTCTATCTCAGGGCTTGCATCTTCAGCAGCCTCCCACAGTCCAAACCGAGCAACGCGGTGGTAGAATTCTGCCAATACCAGGGTAAAGTCCCGTTCAGAGAATGAAGGATTCGAAGGAAGCAGGGACAGGATCAAGTCTGTACACCGGGGAAGATCGGGAAGCTCCGGGGCTTCTAAAGGGAGATTTCTTGGGCTGGGATCCGCCTCTACCGTGAAAGGAGGGGGAAGTTCCCGATCTAAGGAAGCGCCGAACAATTCTGCTATGGCCTTTAGGTTGATACCCCGGAGCTGAAAAAGGATACGAGGATCCCCATCAATTTCCCGGGCAATAATATAGTAAAGGGCAGCCATGTGCTTGCAAGGGTCGCCGTCATCCGGACAATTACAAGACCGTTTCATCTCATTCCAGTGTTTAGGGATGAGGTTGATCCCTTCTTGTTTAAGGTTTATGAGCAATTCTTCAGGCAGTTCCCCTGCAGCGAGTAGAGCAAGCAGGCGGGGGTCTTCCTGGATAAGTTTCAGGACTCGTTCCTTGTCTTTTAATTCAGGAAAGGTAATTGCTACCCGGTAAAAAGGCCGGTAATTCCCCTTAACCTTAGCAACTACTCTTTTGTCGGTAATATCTAAGGAAAGGACCTTCCCGGTATTGGCATAACTGCGGCCTCGGTCAAGCCGAGCTCCCATCTGGTAACTATCCAGCACCTCGATAAACCACTTACCCCAAGGAGTAACCCCATACTTCTGTCTAGCCATGTAATCTCCTGAGCTAACATTTTCTTGATGCTGTTTCAAAATCAGCTGAGTTTTGGAACAGCTGCTCTTTACTTTTTATTCTTCCAAGGGTTCTTCCCGCCACTGAGGAACCCCGTTTATGGTTCCTTCAAATAAAACTCCCTGAGTATATCCTGCCTGAACCAGGGTTTTCTGGGCTTCACGGTAATGGCCGTCCAGATCTTCCGCTTTATGCGCATCCGCGGTAATGATAACCGGTACATGGTTTACCTGTAAAAGCCGCAACAGGGCACAGGAAGGGTAGGTCTCCGAGATTTTATAACGATTAAGCCCCCCGGTGTTAACTTCTACCACCAAAGAAGAAGCCCCAATAGTATCGGCAATGCCCATCATGCGGCGCTGATACCCTGGACTTTCCAAGGAAAACCAGGTTTTTCCCTTATATGGGGACTGGTTTTTCTTTATTAAATCTATATGTCCCAAGATATCAAAGCCGCCAGCCAGGATCATCCCTTCAACCGTGTCCCAATACGCTTCCACTAAGGCTTCCGGATCATGGGAAAATCCCTCCCGGATACCTTTTGCAAATACTGCAGGACTATCATCTACCGCAAAAGGGGATCCATGGGGTGGAATCACATAATGCACTGAACCGATACGATAATCTAACCCAAGGTCTTGATAGTCCCGATCTCCCGGACCCATGAGTCCCTGAATATAATCAATTTCCAGACCAAGAAATATCCGGATCTTCCCTTCCCAGCGTTGCCGGGCCTCCCGTACTGCATCCAAGTATGCTTCAAAGCGATCTTCCTTAATATGCCAATCAGTACAAAACCCGGTTTTGCGATACACCGGCGCATGGGAACTAAACCCCAGAGACTCCAAACCCTTTTCGTATGCCCTCTGGCACAGGGTTTCAATCGTATCCTGACCATCACAGAACGTAGAATGGGTATGGAGACAGGAATAAACCACCTATTCTCCTGATTCAGCGTTCCGCACCACACGGAATCCTAAGTAAGTAGTCTTGGTAGATGGAGCCATGCGTACCCGGTTAGCGGAACGCAGGTATTGGGGGGCGCTGTACCAACTTCCACCCCGGACTATCCGCCGGTTGGGAACCCAATCAGTGGATTCATAGGCCCCATACTCATCCCAGCACCACTCATAAACATTTCCATGCATATCGTATAGTCCCCAAGGATTCGGAGGAAAGCTGCCTATGGCTGTTGTCTGGTGCCGGTATACGCCCCGGGAACTGCCAGGATAGGTATAGGTTCCATCATAATTACTCTGATTCGTGTTTATGGTATCACCCACATTAAAGGCCGTAGTAGTACCTGCCCGGCAGGCATATTCCCATTCTGCTTCTGTGGGTAAACGGTATCCATTAGCTTTTTGATCCCAGGTTACTTCGTCGTTATCAATAGCATAAGCCGGAGTCAAGCCTTCCTTGATACTTCGGGTATTACAGTACCGTACTGCATCAAACCAGGTTACCCGCTCTACAGGGAACCTATCCCCTCGGAAATAACTGGGATTAGTCCCCATCATCGCGCTATATTCCTGCTGACTCACCTCATATTTTCCTATATAAAAACTAAGAACCCTGACCCGATGCTGTACTTCATCCCTATCCCGGGCAACTTCTGAAAGAGGACTTCCCAATAACACGACTCCTTCGGGTATGCGGACCCCTTGTTCAAAGGGGACAACTCGCTCTTCCGGTGCAGTAGCAGCTTCGGCTGGAGCAGTTTCGGTTCTTATCGGTTCCGTGATTTCCGGGAGGTCCGTTATTTGAAGCGCTTCTCCGCTTAGAGAAGTGAGCAGTTCCGCCATTAAGGGTGATAAATCCTCGTTTATAGCCCTGTATTCTATGTCTCCTCCACTGACCAGGTTTCCATCTTCGGTATCCACAATAGAAGCTATGAACAGCTTAGTGCTTCCCAAGTTAAGCACATCTCCTGCAAGGACATAGGGAATATTGGTGATGATGCCGATGGTTTTGATACGGTCAGGATCAATGATGCCGGAATAAGGTATGCTGAAGTCCCGAATCATGGTTTCAATGCTTAAATCCCAGGGCAGTATCGCATACTTACGGCTGTTTGCTAATTCAATGGTGAGTAATTGGACTAATATATCCGCCTCCCAGGATGGTACCCCGTGGATATAAAAGGGGAAGACCGTGAGCTTGGGCACTTCCTCATCCCTTCTCTGGGCAGCCTGTATCAGGTTGGCTGCTATATCCGGTACAGAATAACGAAATTCGCTGAGGCTGCGGTATTGCCGATACTCACCGCCTAAGAATCTGAGGGTTTTCAGTTCCACCAATGAGATAAGGGCCAGATGAGTGGTTCCTACCTTTTCAGCCCGTACCATGAGGGTAAAGTCCGCGTTAAGCTCCTGTTGTATTTCCCCAATAAGAGCCTCATGGTCTTGTGCTGAACTAAGACCTACGGTCTCTTCGGAAATACGTTGAAAATTGGTGGAACAAGGTATCACCGTAAAAGCAGTACGGATATCTTCTTGATTCGCAAATAATAACGTAATGATTTCTTCATCTTCCCCAACCGCACCGGTAAAAGGCAGGATGGTAAGCGTCGGCTTTATCTGCTGCGCTTCCAGGGTAAAGGCAATGAAGATGCTCCACACCCCTATAAGCGCTAATTTTGATGTCCTTTTCATAGGACCCCTCCTTATAATAATCTATTGCTCTATTTTTGTTTTTTTCTTAAATTTTATATAATTTTCGTCATATTTCAGGTACTGCTTGAGGGTTATAAGCCCTTATGGTTTGCGGAAGTATCCTTGAATATCAAAAACTTCGTGAAGATCCCCGTTTTGCCCTGGTCGTTTGGACGATCCTGATATGACCGCAGATTTGAGAAGGGATGACCTGAGCCTCCTTGGTGTGGACCAGGATAAGAGTAGGGAGTTGTGCGGGGGTTATTGCCATCGCTGTGGGGAGCTTGTTTAAGAACCTTTTACTGCCGTACAGCAGCCGACCTACATTCGTTCTGTTCATACCGATATATTTACGGGTTTTGCTTTAAAAAATCATTTTTGTCTATTTCGAACATGGTGACGGCGTTATTTTCGATGTTGTTTTCGACAGTCAATAGTCAGCGAATATTTCACCCTCCCTAAGCAATCGCCGAACCTGGTTCTTTGCCATCTGTAAAATAATACTTTTGTCAGTGGTCCGTTCGTAGCTAACCGCAAGCAAGATTGGCCTGTTCACTGGTAGTAATGCCGTCAAGAGCGAACCAGCTCAGAAGAAATTTAAAAAGTTGAAATGAGGGTCATTTAACCATACAAGCTGTATACTTTATAATACGGTTTCTAGTGACTTAGGACATTTTTTCCTGAAACTGAAAATTGCTACACCCCTCACATTTGTTATTGACAATCATTATATCTGGATGTATTATCATTTAGGGCTATTTCAAAAGTAACCGAGTTTTGAAACTGGCTCACTTTACGGTTATACTTTGGAGGGTTTTTTAATTGTCCGGTAGAAAGACAAGTGAGTTTCATCCTGCAAAAAATTCTTACAAGACACTTTGTAATTCCTTGTATAATATAGAATTGTTGGGGGGGGGGGGGGGGGGGGGGGGGGGGGG
>JAISBK010000039.1 GCA_031266255.1 Treponema sp. | reverse complement strand
CGCAAAGACTGGTAACCCGAAAGACGTTGATCCGCGCTTTCAACGGGCGTGGGTCTGTATTTAAAAATACTGCTGGAATTACATTTTAATCCAGTTGAATCAGGTTTTGATTCAACTGGATATTTTCCTTATCCAAGAGAATATTTTTAAGGATGAGTAAGAATGAGTGGTTTTATACTGACTACGAGGAAAAATAATATGAAATACAAATTGAAAATCGTATGCGGAACATTGTTGTTATTGTTCTTGATCAGCTGTCAAGAGCCGGGAGGCGGAGGAAGCCCTGCTGATACACTCCCATCTATTCCGTATAAAAGATTGCTGGCAAATAATACCCCGGTAGAATTCATCTGCTACGTTGATGTGGAAAAATACAATCCCCTTAACGCAAAAGATTATATTTTTGGCGCAACCGCGGATGCTGCGGAGACACAGTTCTTTAACTATGTGGTCCTCGCGTATTCTTACCTTACCAAGACTGCAAATGGATATATCACATTAGAGTTATCTCCGGCCTTAAAATATATTCTTAACAACAGTACAACCTATATCAAGCCCCTACATCAGAAAGGCATAAAGGTACTGATCGAAGTGCGGAGCGGTAATTTCTCCGAAGACCAAGACGGCATTGGCGTTGGTTTAGGAACCCTGGACATGGCAACGATTAACGAATTGACAAAAGATCTAAAGTTAATGGTAAACCAGTACGGTATTGACGGCTTTGATTTTAACGACGTGGGCGGCGGGAAAAAAGCCTATCCACCCTTTACCCGTGATTTGAAACAGTTCCGAAGCGATAAACCCATGTACCCGAATGAGCTTTTTACGCAAGATGGCACTGAAGACGGCCCGCCGTTATCTGACCAGGAAATTAAGGAGAAACTCTGGCTTGAAGGTGGCAGTTATCTTTCACTCCTGGTCCATCGTACCGACGAAGCGCTTAAAGAAACGTATACCTGGACATACAGAAACGGTCCCATCGATGATGAGGTAAATCTCACGGTCACGCGGACTATCTTTGTACGGAACAAGAATCATGGCGCTCGTTTGCCTTTAGAGGTGCGTAAGGCTTATATGCCCGACGCTTATGCCGGCGCAGACACCACAACTATGGGCAATATGAGATACCTTATCAATGACGCCCCTTATGATAAAGACAATCCAAAACTCCCGTTCCTATGGGACGAAGAATTCAAGGTAGACAAAGGGGAAGATGCGGATGACAAATACGCGCCTTTCACAGTGGATTTGCTGAATCAACAGGATAGTACTACCGCGCAGAGCTGGGCAGATGCCTTTTTGGCGGGTAACCAGCATCCATACGGCGCCTTGTATTTTACCAACTTGCCCCCCGCATCGGAGGCACATGGCGATTTGACCACGTACCTGACCTATTTTTCGCGGAAATTTTTCGAAAGGCAGGTACGTCTTACGGAAGGTGGCTCTGCCGATTACAAAAAAACGTGGTAAACCCTCGGTACAGCCGCCACGGGGCCTAAAACAAAAAAACCACGGAAGGAAACAGGATTAGTAACCAAAAACTCCGTGGTTTTTTTGTTGAACTCACGTTATGCAGATCTACCAATTGGTTCATGTTGGTACTCCCCTTTAAGTCCGCCGTCATATCCGGTTAGTCGGAATCCATGACCCAATGAGATTGGTCATGGAAAAATGCGTTTTTTGCGGAATTAAGAGCCTGGCATAACCCTGGGCAAGACCAGCAGGGCAGCCACGAGCATTACCAGGGAAACCGGTAAGGTAATAGCCACGCTGAGGCTAAAGCCCAATCCACCGGTAAGCCCTGCAATGATATACCCGATGAAACAAATCACCGCTACGGTCAGGGCATAGGGAATCTGGGTGGCCACATGATTTATATGATTACACCCAGCCCCGGTAGAAGAAAGGATCGTGGTATCTGAAATAGGCGAACAATGGTCTCCGAAAACAGAGCCTGCAAGGACTGCGGAAAGGGAAATTATCGAAAGATGCGGGGCTACGATGTCGCATACGCTGATGGTGATAGGAATAAGGATACCGAAGGTTCCCCAAGCAGTACCGGTGGCAAAGGAAAGCGCTGCAGCGAACAGAAACATCAGGGCAGGTATGAAGACAATGGGTAACTGAGACCGTTCTACCAGTCCTGCCACATAAGGTCCAGTCAACAAGAGGTCTCTACAAACGCCGCTGATGGTCCAGGCCAAGGTAAGGATGATGAGTGCACCTATCATAGAGGTAACTCCCGCGATAAGGGTGGCAAAGAATTCTTTGAAACTGATAAGTTTCCGGGGAACAAAGAGAAAAAAAGCCACAAAAAGGGATGCGAATCCTCCCAGGGAAAGGGCCGAACCTGCATCAGTATCCCCAATCGCAGCGGCGAAGGTCTTTCCTTCCCAATAACCGCCGTAAAAGAGCATAGCCAGAATAGAAAAACCTACCAGGAACAATACGGGAATGAGTAAATCCACGACTTTACCCTGGTCTGAGACCTGGAGTTTTGACAGTTCATCATCCACCCGCTCTGGTTGTTCGGGACTTATACTCGTCCTCTGCCTGGCCCGGCGTTGGGCCGCAGCCATAGGGCCAAAATCCCCATTTTTACGAATACTGAGGATAATAACCATGACTAAGGTGAGCACCGCATAGAGGTTCATAGGAACAGAACCCACGAATGCCTGCATCCCGGTGATCCCGGTCTCGGTAGGATAGTACGAAATAACCGATGCCGCCCAGGATGAGATAGGGGCAATGATACAGACCGGTGCAGCAGTGGCGTCAATAATGTAGGCCAGCTTTTCCCGGGAAATCCGGTACTTATCGGTTACCGGCTTCATCACCGTTCCTACGGTAAGACAATTAAAATAGTCATCTATGAAGATGATAATTCCCAAAAGCCCGGTCGTAAGACTCACGCTCTGGGGCGTTTTTAGTTTTCGGGATGCCCAGTTCCCATAGGCTCGTGAACCCCCTGCACGGGTGATGAGGGCCACCAACGCGCCGAGCATGGCAAGAAAGATCACCATTGAGGCATTCTCCCCCACCTTGGTAATCATCAAGTTTACAGTCGTACTGAAGAGACCGGTAACCCCAAGTCCCATAACAAAACTGTAGATCCCCACCCCGGCCATGATCCCCAACATCAACGAAAAGATCACTTCTTTGGTAATAAGCGCCAGGGATATCGCGATAAGCGGCGGAACAATCGATAAAAATCCGACTTGAGCTGCTTCAAATTCCATACTTAGCCTACCCAAATACCATATTAGGTATCCAAAGTACTACCTCAGGGAGGAATACCAGGATCGCCAATTCCAATATTACCGCCGCCAGAAAAGGAAGACTTTCTTTGGTATAATCCTCCACCGGACAGTCGATGATGCCGCACACTGTATAGAGTGCGGACCCAATGGGCGGGGTCATTACTCCCAGGGTAACTACGGTAGCCATGAGCACGCCGAAATGGACCGGGTCGATACCCACACTCTTTACCATGGGCAGAAAAATTGGCGTAAGCAAGAGGAAGTTTACGTTACTGTCCACGAACATACCGGTAATAAAGAGAAAGCCAATCATGATGAGTACCATGATCTGGGGATTTTCAGTGATGCCGAAGATCAGGTTACTCAAAACCACCGGCGCTTTTACCCAGGTGATGGCATAACTGAAGGGCCCTGACATGGCGATGATCAGCATGATGGCTCCGTTATCCTTTAAGGTGGTAATGAGCGCGTCTCTGAAATTCTTCCAGGTCAGTTCTTTATAGACAAATTTTCCAATCAGGATGGCGTAAACCACTGCGAAAGCCCCGGATTCCGAAGGGGTAAACACCCCAAAGCGGATTCCCACGATAAGGATAATCGGGAATAAGAGCGCCCAGATGGACTCTTTCAGATTATCCGACAGTTCCCTTAGGGAGAGTTTCGGCGCATCAGACCGGGGAGGATCGAACTTTTTAATCCGGGAAGTAATGGTAGTGGTGGCCATTAAGAAAAGCATCATGAGAATTCCGGGGATAAGTCCCGCGGCAAAAAGCCGCCCGATGGAAACTTCCCCTACAAACCCAAAAATAATAAGCCCCAGGCTGGGAGGAATAGTGGCGGTGATCAGGGCGGTAATACAGTTTACCGCGCAGATATATCCCTTGTTATACCCAATCCGCATCATCTCCGGCCCCAGTATCCGGGTTTCCATGGCGGCGTCGGCGGTAGCCGATCCCGACACCCCTCCCATGAGGGTACTCATGACGACGGAAATCTGGGCCGTACCTCCGTACATCCGCCGGGTAACCAGGCGGGCCAGGCTTAAAAGCCGGCTGGTGATCCCAGACACGTTCATCAGGTTCCCGGCAAAGATAAAGAAGGGCACCGCGAGAAAGGCGAAGGATTGGCTTTGGGAAACAATCATCTGGGTAGCGGTCTCAAAGTTGAGATACGATACGGAAGAAAAATAAGCGAACCCCGCAATGCCGATCACGAAAGCAATAGGCATACCCATCACTAAAAACAGGACAAAACAAATGATCAAGAGCGTCATTTTTTGCCCCCCGTTGCTTTTTGCGTATTAAAGTTCATAATACAACGCCGTATTTTAAGGATAGTCGAAAAAATCATCGACAGAGCGGCAGCCACCAGACTCAAGGTAACCAGAGAATAGGGAATGGGTATAGACTGGTAGGTCCTCAGGTTCTCGGTTACCGCCAGGCTGATGCCGAAAACGACAATGAGCGCCAAGGCTCCCATAATAACAACATAAATCCCTATTTCGATACCTTGTTGTACCTTCCGGGGAAACCGGCGGGTTACGATATCAACGCCTAACAACTGACCGCTCCGCCAGGCAATATCCGCCCCCAGGAACGCGGTCCACGCGAGCAAGAACATGGCAAGATCAATGTTCCAGGACATGGAAATTCGGAAAAACCGCAAGATGGCGGACAAAAATACAAAGCCCACCAAGAAGATAAAACCGGCCCCGCAAATGAACACCTCGGCTTGGCAAAGGGCGCGATATACTCTCCGCATAATCACCTCAAATAACACTATACAGCACTTTAAAAGAAGAATAGCCGGGGACAGCACCCCGGCTATGGGAATTAAAGACCCAATTCGCTGAATAAGCGGTCTTTCAAGCCATCGGAGAAGCCCAGATCGTTGTTGGTGTAAAGCGGGGCAATGGCATCCCCGAATTCCTCCAGACTTACTTCGGTGATGGTAACCCCCTGGTCTTGCATCTGCTGATAGTACCTGGATTCTTCATCCGCGATAATCTGGCTGTATTTCTGCGCAGTTTGCCGGATGGTGTCGAGGAAAACGGCCTTATCCGCTTCCGGCATGTCATTGAGCAGCTTAGTCGAACAAACAAAGGATGACTGGAGCATGTAATGCTTGGTGAGGGCCAAGTACTTGGTAACTTCGTAGATTGCCGAGCCATAGGCAGTAGCGACCTGGACCTCACAGCCGTCTAAGGTTTTCTGCTGAATACCGGGGAGTACTTCACCCCAGCTTATACCAATATTCGCAAAGCCAAGATACTTAGCCAGGGCATTACCAATGTTGTTACCGAACCCGCGGATCCGTAGCCCGCTGAGATCTTGAACGGTGTTAACCGGGGTAGCGGTGTAGAAGCTGCGAAACCCATTGTACATGTCCGCCACAAAGGTAATTCCCTGGGCTTCAAGTTGGGCCTGCCACTCTTTGAAGATCGCGATATCCGGGAGCTTCTGCAAAGCCGCCATATCCGTCAATACATAAGGGGCCATCAGGATATTGAGGTCTGGAATGTTGAATTGGCTCGCCAGTCTTCCAGGGTCGGAAGGAACTACCAAAGGCACGCCAGTCTTCGCCTGGGTTACCAGGTTATCCGTATCACCCGACAACGCGCCATTGACTTGGACATCCGCATCAAAGCGACCTGTAGCATTCAGCTTGTCCGCTACTTCCTGCATCATGCGGCTTTGGCCGGTGGTGGCTGTTTCGGTTCCTGCAAAAATAACCTTGATCTTTGCCTGAGCGCCCCCGCCCCCCTGTTGTTGATTACCGCGGGCAAATACACTACCCACCAGAAGGGTCATACCTAAAGCCGCAGATACTGCTAACTTTACCATTTTCATAAGCTCCTCCATAAAATATGAACCAGAAAATCAATATGGATTCTAAATCACGGTTCAATTTTTATTTATCCTAGCATGCCTTATATGAGCTGTCAATTATAATTTGAGAGGGGAGTATGATGAATCTTAAACGAAGCCGTAATTGAGGTAAAGAAACACCATTTCAAACGCTTTCCCATCGCCGTGTATTCAGTTTCGGGCTGGTCATTTTTGCCGGTTCAGCATTTTTCTCCGCCGTATCCGAGACATTCAATCCGGCGGCAATTCCGTCAGCCCCGCCTGAGATTTCACTTTCTTCCATAGGAATCGTCTATTGCAGGTCAATGGCGGTACGAGCCAGACTCCGCAGATTTGTGAAGTAGTGGCGGACGATCGGGGGCTTTTTCAGGATGATCCGAAAGCCAGCCTCTGCCGTGCTTGAGGAGCTTGTCAACTTCGTCCTCCCCTATCCGGTACTGTTTTTTATACGGACCGCTCCCCCATTCGGAAAAGCGATCGTCAAGCAAGGCAATTTTCTCAACATACACCTCGTATCCCAGGGATTCAAACAACAGTTCGATAGCACTACCCTACAGGGCAGCATAAAAAGATTAGCGCTTAAATTCAGTGGAGTATTCGCCAATTCTTGTTTTGGGCGCATCTTCCGGACATAGCCGTCCCGTATACCTGGATATGTCTATAATACGAATCAAATCATAAGAGCAATCTTGTGAAGTTTCAGGGAAACAGGCGAAAAACGGGTCATTTCTTGTATTATGGCCAGCTTCTCTCATTTTTAGCTGTATTATTAGCTCATGTTACGCAAAAAGGCCATTATCCCCCCATGTTAAAAACAGACAGTAATTCCATCGCCCGCTTCAATGATGCCATGTAAATCTGTGATTTTACCGCAAAGTGATTGTAACCGTGATTGAGTTTTGCTAACTCCAATTTTGCATACCCGTATATCGCCGCAAAAGACATGATTGCTTTGCGTCCTCTCCGTATGCGCAGGCGAACCCCCTATGCTCGTATTTTGTTTTATACTCTCATGATATACCTCAACACTCCACCGTTTCTTATAGAGCGTCTTAAACCGGTCTCCACTCATCGTTTCATCATTGGTTACCAAATACCGAACCCCCGCCGACCTGTCTTTGTTCTTAAAGACTTGTTTATAAAGCATTACTGGAAATCTCAACTCCTTTACATATACCGGCACCGGTTCCCCATCAGGTATGTCCATCCGGTCTATCCTGACAAAATGACCTTTTCCCTCTCCTGTCCGCTCACCGCCACCAGGCGGTTATCGTTAATTTCAAATATGAAGGTCTTCCCCTTCTTTTCGATAAATCTCATGTTTTCCACTGACGCAAACCATGAATCCGCCAGTATATATCCGAATTTTACGTGTTTTTGTATCGTTTGGCTTATCATATCCCGCATCATTTCATTCTTGCTTTGTTCGCTTACCCGCTGTTCTTTCCCCGTCTTACTGTCTGTTTCTACTTTGGTCTTGGATACTATTTGATAATCTATCGGTGTTTGCAGTTTCCCGCACTCATTTTCCGCCATGTAAAACGCCGTAAGTATATTTATCCCCTTTACCTTCCTGCCTTTGCTGTGGTCATAATACCAGCAGATTATTTCATTCTCGTATCGACAAATATCAGGCATTCTTCTCCGTTCTCATACTGGCGTATCAGCTTTTTTGTCTTCAGCCACAAAAGCTTCCCGTTCAATTCTTCCCCGGCGAGAAACCGGGTGATTTGATCATGGCTGATTGCCCCGTCCACCAATTCCGACAATCCGGTCGCTGTCGTTTTTCTGGTGCTTACCAATAGATAATCACTGTATAAATCACTACCGTTTTCGTAAAGCTGATATTATTTAAGGATTTGATCCGCACGGTGCGTTTGCCTTTCCGTAACTCTTCCGGTATATTCATATCATGACCATTATGCTTCCCAAAATCGATTTTGCCTTCAAACTCCTGTTCGGCGACCGGCGCAGCAAAAATATCCTTGCGGATTTTCTCAAAGCCGTCCTGCCAAGCCTTGCAGAGGAGGAATTCGAGGAACTGACCATCGCGGACCCTCACCTCAAGCGGGAGTTCAGCGGCGACAAGCTGGGAATCCTGGACGTAAAAGTGCGTACCGCCGGGGGAAAATCCATAGATATAGAAATACAAATCGCTGTAATGCCTGAGATGAGGTCCCGCATAAGCTATTATCTGTCGAACATGATAACCGAGCAGATCGGGATGGGCGGGCATTACGCAGAACTGAAACAGGC
>JAISBK010000180.1 GCA_031266255.1 Treponema sp. | reverse complement strand
GATCCCGCACATCGTTCTGTATTAACTCAAGTTTTTACCTATGCTCTCATAGTCCTAAGCTATCCCGAAATGGGAAAAACGGTTAGATTTTAGGAGGTGATCCACAAAGTATGATGGTTCTTAAACGAAGCCATAGTTGATGTAAAAGAATGCCATCTCAAACGCTTTCCCGTGATTAACTAACTTCTTAGAAAAACAACAGGTCCGGCGAAAGACCCGCCTTACCCGCTGCCTCATCCGGCAGTTATTCCCCGCTATCCCCACCGTATACTTCTTCCCTACCTCATGCTCTTTTTCCCCAAACACCGACAGAAAACTGTCCCAGTTGTCCGTCGCTATCCGCTCATAGCTTATCTCCCGTTGTTTTATCTTCCTCCTCAGCTTTTCTGCCGTCCTTATGTCCCGTTTCCCCCATACATACGCTACGATCTCCCCGCTTTCCCGGTGATACGCATAGATAAGCCATACGTTGTCCTTCTTTTTTCTACATACGTCCAAAACTCGTCTATTTCAAGACAATCATAGGGGGAAAACCGGGGTTTTATGTGATAGACGGCTGAGGTGAGTACTTTGAGGACTTTAGTGATGCTAATTCTCAGGACGGTACTGATATCCCGTATACCAATTCCCCGGACGAGCATGATGTTGACCAGACTGACTATCTCGGGGAGGCATCCCCGGTAGGTTAGTTCATGGCTGCTGATGAACTGACGGCCGCAGTCTTTACAGCGATAATTTTGCTTGTGGTTGTTTTTTTTCCCATTTCGGGTTAAATGGGGGCAGGTGATATCTAAGGTGATTGTCATTCTTTATAGTAGTATCTTTTGTCCTCATTGCCTTTCCTCTATCCATCATACTTTGTAGATCACCACCCATTTTTTAATTCCACACCTTTGTGGCTGTTTCCCGGATTTCCATTTACACTTTTGCAAGTAATCCTTTAGATAAGTCTATATAATACAAAACTTAAAGAACATTAAACGGTCTTGAATGGTAAGCGCCCGATTGGCATTTTCTGGCATTTTTCTCCCATTTTTTGGCATTTTTATTCTCAGTCAAAACCGTAATGCTTTTCCATTATTTCTTTGTGGATTATAGACTTATTTTGATTTTTCGCCTTTCGTGCAATTACTATTTTAAATGATCCCCTACAAACAGGCGGGGATGAGGTGGAATGAGGGCAATGCCCAAGAGATGGTAACGCTTAAGGCAAAGGAAGAAAGCGGGATGTGGGGCGCTTCAGTTCGGGACTTTATCATGGCTGCCTAAATGCCCCGAAAAAGAAGTTGCACCCTATTCTTAGCCTTTGAGTTGATTCTATTGGTAAGACCTAGTATGCTTATACCAAAATAAGGTGTATTATGGGTGTTGACGAGCCAAAAGTATCATACATATCCAAAGACGAACTGATCTGTCCTGTTTGTGAGACCGTCTTTCACCGGGAAGAACTCCTTTCCGGCAGCGGACGGCTTATTGCAGGAAATATTACCGATGAATTGCATCGGCTCTATGAACCCTCTGCACGATACGGAGAAGTCTATCCGCTCGTGTATCAGGCTACGGTGTGTCCGCAATGTTGGTTTGCATCAATGGATAAGGATTTCTTTCTCTTGCCTGATGCGGTTAAGGATAGAGTTATGGAAGATCAGCAGAAACGGATTGCACAAACCTCGCTTATCTTTCCCGATGTGGATTTCCATGAAAACCGGGGATTGTGTTCAGGGGCTGCTTCTCTGTATCTGGTAACCTATTGTTATGATTATTTTTCCAAGGAAGTCTCTCCTACCCTCAAGCAAGGAATCGCCAGCCTGCGGACCGCGTGGCTTTGTGAGGAATTGCATGTGAAGAAACCAGGAGAGCATTATGATTGGCTGGCTGTGCTTTTCAAGAAAAAGGCTCAGTTTTTCTATGTCGAAGCGGTAAACCGGGAACAAAACGGGACAGAACCCATTTCAGGGATTAAAAATTTTGGTCCTGATACGGATAAAAATTATGCCTATGAAGGGGTGCTGTACCTTTCGGCCCTGTTAAACGTTAAGTACGGCCCCCGGCAAGATACTGCCGCGCGGGTTGCCTATTTAGGAGAGGCGAAACGGATCATTGCCCGGATCTTCGGATTAGGGAAATCTTCTAAAGCTAAACCGGGCCCTCTTTTAGAGCACGCAAGGACAATCTACAATGACATTAACAAAGAACTGCACGAGACCGATGAATGAATCCAGGAACCGGTGAAGTTCAGGATCGAGGGGGAAAACGGAATATCCGGCTTGTTTTGGCTTATGACGGCACGGATTTTTCCGGTTGGCAGCGTCAGGATGGGAAGCGGACTATACAAGGGATCCTAGAATCTGCACTGGAAAGGCTGCATAAGCAAAAGGTAGCCATCACCGGTTCAGGCAGAACCGATGCAGGGGTTCATGCCGCTGGGCAAGTGGCTCATTTTTATACCCATATACGGACAATCCCCCCAGAGCGTTTTGTTCCTGCCCTTAACCGTCTCCTGCCCCAGGATGTCCGAGTCTTAGCGGCCCGGGAAACCTGTTTTGATTTTCATGCCCGTTTCGATGCCAAAGCACGAACCTACCGTTACTACCTGATCTGCGGCAGACCTGGGCTTCCCCAAGAACTGCGCTACGCCTACCAAGTATGGCGTCATCTTCGTATAGACCGGCTGAACAGCTATGCCCGGCTGTTCCGGGGAGAGTTGGACTGTTCGCTCTTTGCCCAAGCTAGAGACCCCAGCATTTCCAAAAACCGGTATCTATTCGGCGCGTGTTTTTTTATCCAGGGGAATAGGGTGGTCTTTGAAATTACCGCCAATGCCTTCTTATGGAAGATGATCCGTTCCATCTTGGGAACCCTGCTCCGCTCCGAAGAACAGGGGCTTTCTGCTGCAGATTTTAAGGCCATCCTCAGTTCCAAGGACCGAACCCTCGCGGGCCCCACCATACCACCGCAAGGGCTTTTTCTCTGGAATATAGCCTATTACCGTGGGTAATGCAAAAAAAACTTGACTTACCAGAGGTACTTTAATCCGTCTTCTTTGTAGAACCTTAGGGTCCTATTAGGGCTTATCAAGGTATAGTTATTTCTTATACATTGATACAGAAGCATCCGCTCAAAGGGATCCTGGTGCATGGCTTTGGGAGGCAAGTGCGCGCTTTCTAATGCTTCAAGCGGATCTAAGGGAATCAAGGTAAAGCCTAGTTCCTTACAATAGTAGGGTATATCCTTGATCTCAAATGAGTTTATAACCAAGGTTCCAAGGCGCAATTTTACGGATATTTCCCAGAGGGAAACCGCGCTTATGAGTATGTCATGGTTACCGTCTTTGATGATTTCTTGGGCATCTGGTGATAAGGCATCACTCTTTCCAATAGACCATAGTAAGGTGCGGGTATCTAATACAAATTTCATATTAGTCCAATTCCTCAGGCTTTATTTCAAAATTATCCCTAAATGTTACGATCATTTTGCCGTCCAAAATACCGATCTTCCGGTTCATAACCTTTTCTTCCACATAGGGTACAATCATGGCAATCGGCCGCTTGGTCCTACCGAACAATATGCCGATCCGGTTTCCTTGTTTGACTGCTTCAAGGACTTCTGAAAAATGGGTTTTAAGTTCGCCTACAGGCATTGCTTTCATACTCATTAATATACTACTATTATGGCAACTTGTCAATATTTTATACTGAAAAAATGCACTTTTTGTGGTAACATAGACGCAGCCCTTACCTCGCCCACCGCAGGTGCGCCTGCTGCGGGCGAGGTGGGTGCGGCGTTAGGTGAAAGTCGGCGTACGTCCCTCCGTTTCTACTACGAGCGAAGCCTGCTCTGTCATACTGCCAAACTGCAATGCCCCCGTATTGGACAGCACTCATCACAGGTAACAGGAACGAAGGGACGTGCCCCGTACTTGGTAACTACGCCGCCCCCACTACGCCCACCGCAGGTGCTACTTTACCAGTAACGTTGCTAAGGAAGGAATGGAAATGAAGTTCCCCAAGGCGCCCCCTAAAGAAGAGAGAAAAAAGACCAAAAGCGCCCGGGTGATGCGGTTCCGGTAGATTCCCTTGAGACTGGTAACATCCTCGGAAATAGTCTGTGTATCTGAAACCCGAGGTTTTCGGAGGCTCACTTCAGTAAGTCCTGAAAAGAGTCCCACCCCGATGAAGGGATTGATCGTGGCGATTGGAGCGCCAAAAAAGGATACCACCATGGAGAGAGGATGCCCCAGCGCGAGGAGGGTGCCTAACGCGGCCAGAGAACCGTTGAGTAGAGCCCAACGGAGGAGCATACTCAGGCTTACCCCAGCGCCGGCCTTGAAGAAACCGAGGATAATGAGCGCCCCAATAAGGACCGGTAGGATCCACCCGGCAATCTTGGAGAAAACCGGGGGGTTCGGAATGGTTTCCAAGTCTGAAACATCCTCTGTTAGCTTCCCGGCAGCTATCTTTTCCAGTTGGTCCTTGATTCCCTGGATGTGCCCGGCTCCCACAACCGCTACCTGTTTCTTGATGGTTCCGCCCTTACCCTTGGCCCATATATGGGCGGCTAAGTAGCGATCCCGTTCATCAATGAGGGTCTCTTTGACCGGGGGCAGGTAATCGGACAAGGCGGACATCATACCGTCAAGTTCGCTACGGGTTTTCAGGTTTTCAATCTCTGCTTCACTTAATTGTTCGGTTGAAAAGGCGCTGGATAACAGGGCAGCCAAGAGCTTGCATTTGTTCCAGAGACCGCACCGAGCCCAGGCCCGACGGAGGGTTACCTGTACTTCTCGGTCACATAAAGCATAGGGGATACCCAAGGTAAGTGCCATTTCTACCGCGGTTTTCATTTCCTCTCCAGGTTTAACCCCTAATTCAGCACCCATACGCCGCTGAAAACTGGATAAGACCAGATTGGCGATAAGGAGAAAGCCCTTACCTTCTTTAAATATTTTGGCCACATCCAATTGCTCCCAGGTTTCCTTTTCGCTAATGGACTGGTACCTTCCTGCATCCAGTTCAACGCAGACCATATCAGGCCGCACCTCCTGGATTATCTGGCTTACTTCATCAATGCTATCCCGTGAAACATGCGCGGTTCCAATAAGGATAATTTCCCGTTCCTTGAGTTTAAGGATTATACAGGTATCGTTCATAGTTTTTTTCCTTTTTGTCGCTTGCTTTGGGTATTCAAACCTTATTCGTTATCCTTCAGGGTAAGGTTGCGCTGTTCAAAGGCCCATTCATTCAAACGCCATTCAATCTGCTTAAGCCGGTTGAGTTTCTTAACCTGTATAAAATAGGTATCTGCTAAGGTTTTACTGCCCCGAATATCATAGTAATTAGCCAGGTAGTAACTCATCTGAGCCTTGGTATCCTCGTCTTTTTCTTTTTCCAGCCTGACCATGAAGTCCTTATCCCCGGAGAGATCGTGGTACAGCCGAAGCATATACCATGCGGTAGCCTCCCGTGGGACCCCCCGCATGGCCTTTTGCAAAAATTGTTTCAGCTCAGGATCCGTTAATTTCCCAGCCCGCATCCAGTTCATGGCAGCCAGGAGGGCGTAGTTTGCTTCCTTAGGAGCCCGCTTATAGGCTTCAAGAAAAGCATCCCGGGCCGCTCCCCATTGCCCCTTTCTCATATTGAGGATTCCCAGGCTTTCAAAAGCAAAGTAGTAATCCGGCTTGAGCTGTGCAACGGCCCTATATGCCTGTTCCGCCCCTTCATAATCCTTAAGATCATCCTTAATACCCGCGATGTACACATAGGCCAAGAAATTCTCAGGATCAAGGGTTATGGCCCGCTCATATTCCGTCAGGGCTTCGGGTTTTCTGTCTAAATCCATCAACACTGCAGCCCGGTCCACCGCTATCCAGTAATCGGTTCCGTCAAGTTGTTTGGCCGCATCCAGATCTGCCAATGCACGGGTAAACAACCGGGCATTCCGGTACAGCCGGGCCCGCTCGACTAGGGGGCTTCCCCACTGAGGGAAGCGGGCGATGGCCTTGTTAAGTAGGGCTTCGGCACTTTGGCTGTCCTCGGTATACCGGAAGGCCTGGGCTCTCCCTACGAGGGCATCCCCATTTTCCGGTTCTACTGCCAAAACCCGGTCGAAATAGGAGGCTGCAGTCCGCCATGACCGGGTTTGTAGGCTTATGGTACCCAAGGATATGAGGGCTTGTACATGAACCGGATCGATCTTAAGAATCCGGTCCAGAAGGTTCCGTTGTTCCCGTCCCCTGCCTGCAGCGGATTCAATGGCAGCAAGGACGAAAAGGGCTTCGGTATTCGTACTTTCTGTGGCAATGATCTGTTCAGCGATGACCCGGGCTTCATTTGTCCAGCCTGCGGAATTCAAGATAGATGCCTGTAAG
Organism: Treponema sp.; assembly: GCA_031266255.1. Lineage (GTDB taxonomy): Bacteria > Spirochaetota > Spirochaetia > Treponematales > Breznakiellaceae > JAIRLU01. The sequence continues at coordinate 4,925 of JAISBK010000180.1, read as the reverse complement.
AGCCGGATCCCCGAGGATTCCTGTTCCGCAGCAGGAAGCTCCTCAAACAAGGCCATAGCCCCGGCATAATCCTGAACCAGTAAACGGTCGGTAACCCTCGTGAGGACCGCTTCGGTACTGGGCGGTTCACCGGGATCTGCAAAGACCCCAAGGCTGTGCTTTCCCAGCAAAAGCAGCACCCAAAGGGTCAAGCATAGGTGCTTACGTTTCCCCTTCTTTTTTCCCTCATGTATCGTTTTTATCGTAATCACGGTGAACCCCCTCAAGATACTATATCCATTCTTTTGTATATCGGCAAGCAGATATCCCAACCTGTAACCGTATATTTCTTTATATAATAATGATTTCCTCCTGGACCTATCGGGTATTCAACGTAAATGCAGAATCCCTGGGTGTTACCGGCACGTTGATACCGCGGATACATTAGTACTATAATAAAAGGAGATATACTGGTAGTATGCTCAATTAGAATAAAATGAAAAAACCGATATTTTCTCGAATGATTATAACACTCTTCATCTACGGAATGATATTGGTGGTACTTGGAACCTTGCAGTTTGCCCAGAAAGAGACTTTTACCTGGCAGTTGGGGGGCCTGATGGTAAGCGGACGGTATCGTTCCGCTGAGTATGCCAAAGCGGCCGAGTCCTTTTCTCTGGCAGGGGACTTATTGATTTCCTTTGGAGGCATGGGATTCACTATCACTAACCGGAATAATGGATTCAGTCTAATAAAGGCTTCAGGAACCAAAGAGGCGGTGCTTCCTGAAGCTATGACTATAGTCGATGATACCTTGAGGATACAGATTCCAGGGGGCACGGAACTCCTTTTTATGGTCCAGGATGCCAAGGAAAACCAAGCGCTGGTGATACAGGCCCTGTTAGGGGAGGATATTTTGGGTTTGGAGCTTCCCTATAAACCGCTCAGAACGTCTCGATCCCACGATAGGGGTAACGGGATCGAAGTACTCACCGATACGGGAATAACGTACGGGTTTGGTCGAACCTTGTTGGATTCAGAACGCCAGGTTCTGATACTCCGCCAAGAAGTCCCCTTTATTTCCTATCGGCCCATCCTGGAAGATAAGTCCTTTACCGTACAAGACTTTAGCATTACCCCTGCTGAGGATACCCAAGCCTATACTGAAATCATAAACCGCTGGCGGAATCAGAGTTTTACACTTTGGGCCAGAACCATAGGGAGCAGTAATAATGAAGATCTGGTAGTGGCCTATGAGGGAGAGGCAGTAAGCCGGGGAACCTATCGGCAGGCTCTTGCAGCGGTTCCTTCCGCGTTTCTCAATGGAAACCGGAGAACCTATGAGTCTACGGTGTTTCTGGGTCAATTAGATCAAGGGGTTCGCTCGCTTGCGGCCTTTGAACGGGATACGTTGAACCATCTTTCCGGGATGCTCAACGAGCAAGCCCTGGAATTATTAAAAGAACCCCATGTGTTTGAATACCTTGCGGTTCGAGGGTATCTTACCTTACTCGAGGGCGCGGTGAAGATGGTAAATTCCCTGGATCCGGTTACGGTATCCCTCGATCTTATTCCCGGTATATTCGAGGGATATACTGATTGGATGCGGTACCGTTCTATTATAGGAACTATAGGAAATACGGAAAATCCCTTTGTACGCTTTATCGATCAAATGTATTTCATTATTTCCCAGAATCTTAAAAAGTCCCCTGAAGGAGACCAGGTCTTTGTGTTTTCTGACGGTATGGCGGATATGGAATTCAACCTGCGTCTTGGGAAAGCCCTCATGGTATACGCGGAAACCGCCGGTGCTCTGGAGTGGGCGACCATAGGCCGTTCCCTCATTCTATCGGTACTCTCCCTGGTGAATGATGCAGGAACCGTTCCGGCAGGACTCCTCCGCTCAGAGACCGGAACCTTCAGTGAAGATACCGCCACTGCACGGCTCAGTTCTGCCCAGATCTACCGTATCTTGACCCCTGGGGAAAATTACCCGCGGGCGGTAAGTATCAGCGGCGGCGCCAATGCGATCTGGGCCTGGACCGGCGCTTCTGACATCTCGGTAAACCAAGGAACTACGATGTTGGATATTACCGTATCATTTCCCGTAGATGAAATCCATTACATGCTGATCCGCGGGATCCCTCGGCCAAACCGAATTCAGATCTACGATATAGATTATCGAACCGCCCCTGACTTTGAACGGTATAATACCTCGGGCTGGGTTTACTCAGCATCGGAACGGACCTTGCTGCTTAAGATGCGACACCGCAATTCAGTAGAGCATATCAGGATATTTTACTAACCGGGGCATCCTTAAGGAGGGATAGGCGTTAGAACGCAATATCCCGCGGACTCGTGCCGGGGGATTGCGTCTGAACCTGGGTAGGGATGCCTCGCTTCAAAAGCGGGTTATTTGTCAGGGCAACCAGCACATCCTCCAGGGTTTTGAGGCTTGTCCGCACTTCCATAAGTATCCCCGCGGCTTCTCTCGGCAATAGCGCAGAGGTTTTGTCCAGGTTTCCTAGAATTCCAGAGACCGACTTAAGAGATGATACAAGCCCAGCGTAGACCGAATCCGCTTCTTGGGTATCAAGCACCCGGGAAACAAGGCCCTCAGGTTCAAGGACCTTATGGGAAAGGGTATCCACATTGGCGATTATGGGATGTAATTTTCCTAAAATCAGGCGCACCTCAGTCAAGACAACATCTAGGTCTTGATTAACGGTTCCAGAGAGACCCTGAACCTGAGCGATGGTGGTTTCCAGGTTTCTAAAGATCCGACCCAGGCTTGAGGTATCCGTACCCTGCAAGGCATCCCCCACGAGCCGTATAACCTTATCGGTATCTTCTAAAAGTACCGTGGTCCTATCGATGAGGAGCGTGATACGGTCATCCTGGACAGGAAGCGCCGCAAGTCCTTGTTGGATAAGCTGCTTCCCTTCAGGGGACTGGACGCTGGGAACCAATTCCCCTTCGGCAAGCCGCTCCTGCCCTAATCCGGGGTGGAACTGAAATTGGCTTCCCAAGCCTATGAGGCTTACGTTCATATCCACAAGAGAGCCGGTTCTGACCCGGTCAATATAGGCCTCATAGATAAAAAACACGACCTCCACCCGGTCATCTGGGGTGAGCCGGTAGGACTTTACATTACCGATGGTAAATCCCTTATACTGAACCGGCATATTACCGCTTAAGCCTGCGGCGGTGTCAAAATAGGTGGTATAACTGTAATCCTTGGCAAACCACCGTTGACTCTTTCCCAGCATGAAAAGGATAAACAGCAGGGAAAAAAGCGCCACGATAATGAGAACCCCCACTATTTGGTCGGCAAAGCGGATCCTAAATTTCATGAGGCGATTCCGGTTTCAATATAGTGGGCAAGATACTCATCTTCAAGGATATCGGTTATCCTGAGGGCGAACGAAATCTGTCCCCCCAGGATCATCACCATATAATCCGCAAGACTCTTAATGACGCTTAAATCGTGGCTTACCAAAATAATGGTGGCCCCCTGTTCCTTCTGGTATTTCACCCTATCCACAAGCCGCTGAGCGGCGTTCCTATCCAGGGACTCGGTCCATTCGTCCAGGAACAGCAGCCGGGGCCGGCAGAGCATAGCCCGGGCAAAGGCGATAAGTTTCTGTTCTCCTATAGAAAGCTGCGCGGGCCGTATCATCAGGTCTTTTTTATAGCCCACCTCGGAGAGGACCTCTTGCATTCGTTTTTCCCGATCTGCCTTGGATATCTGAGGAAAATGGATCCGCAAGGGAAGTTCTAAATTTTGATACAAATTCTGGTTTGCCCAGAGCGCTGAATCCTGAAAGACCACCGCACTCTGCCGGCGAAACTCCAGGGTCTGCCCCCGATTCATAACGGCCATATCCTGCCCGCGGAAGCGGACAACTCCCTCATTGGGAATTAAGAGCCCTGCGGCGAGTTTGAGTACCGTACTTTTACCCCCGCCGGAAGGACCCACCAAAGCGGTAGTTTTTCCTTCCTGAAATTGATAGGATATATCCCTAAGAATCGCTTGGTTTTGGGTTGAAAACGATACCGCTTGTAATTCAATGATAGGATTCATCACCCCGCTCCTTACTCGTCCATGTATCGTTACTACCGATGCCGCTTATGTTTAGCTAAACAGGATACGAGGGCCTTATAATGAATAATACAGCACAGATAAGAGAATATCCACCACAATACACCCGGTAAAAGCGGAACTTACCGCCCGCAGTCCTGCCACGGGAATCTCCGTACTTGCCCGTTCCACTGCGAAGCCCTCAATGATTGCCACAGTAGAGATGATCATCCCAAAACTGATGCTTTTAATCAGAGAAATGAGCAGATCCGGCAAGGTTAATATTTGCAGCAGGTTATCGAAATATACCGATGCAGGTAGGGGATTAACAAGCTGGATTACCAGGAAGGACCCTACCAGACCAAAAAGAGAAAAATAGCAATTAAGCAAAAACATGGAAATGGTTACCCCCAGGAAACGGGGAACCGCCAGGTGTTCAATGGGGTCAACTCCCACGGCAATATAGGCTTCCACTTCGTGGGAAATGACCATACCGGCCATTTCAGTAGCAATGGCAGTAGCCGACCGGGCGGCGATGATGAACGCCGCAAGGAGAGGCCCCAATTCCCGGGTAATAACGGTAATGAGCAAGGAGTATATGAGCCGTTCCTGAGAAAAACTTACGAGAAACGGCATACCAATACCAATAACCGCCACACCGATACCCATCGCAAGGAGGCTGCTTATCCCCAGGGCCTCCACACAGGTAAACAGGATCTGCATAATAAGGATCTTAAACGCGATATGCCCGCGGACCATGAAATAACCGGTGCTGCGTATAATCTTGGTGAAAAAGCCCAGGGTATATAAGGTGTTATCCAAAATGGGTGATAAAAAGGGTATACTCACCGTCATGCCTCTCTGC
>JAISBK010000161.1 GCA_031266255.1 Treponema sp. | reverse complement strand
TTCAGCCCGCTTATCGGCAATCCTAAGACCGCGTTGATTGGGCTGGGCGGCCAGCTTGGTATTTTTATCGCCCTGTTCGGCTCCCTTGCAATAGGCACATACCTTGCGCCCCTTATCCCTGGGCTTTCAGCCTTTGGCATCAAAGACGCGATTGCAATCGGTATAATCGGGAGTTCCGACGGGCCTACCTCCATTTTCACGGCCCAGCGTCTCGCGCCGGAGTTGCTGCCAACCATCGCCATCGCCGCCTACTCATATATGGCGCTGATTCCGATTATCCAGCCGCCCATCATGCGGGCGCTTACCACGGCCAAAGAACGGGTCATTGTGATGCCCGAACCAAAGCAGGTAACCCAACGGCAAAAAATAATGTTCCCCATCGTGGTAACGCTACTCACGCTGCTGTTGGTTCCGGCTGCCTCTTCCCTTATCGCAATGCTCATGCTGGGAAACCTGATTAAAGAAAGCGGCGTAACGGATCGCATATTCCATTCGCTGCAAGGGGATGTGTTGAACCTGCTGACCATGCTCATTGGTCTTTCCATAGGCGCAACCGCCACGGCTGAACGGGTGTTAACCCCCAATACTATCTGTATTATCCTATTGGGACTCATTGCGTTTTGCTTTGGCACGGTTGGAGGCGTTCTCATTGCCAAGCTCTTGTGTAAATTAACCAACGGGAAAATAAACCCGCTCATCGGTAATGCCGGGGTCTCGGCCATGCCGATGGCCGCCCGAGTCTCCCAAAAGGTAGCCCAGGAATACAACCCCTCAAACTTTCTTTTGATGCACGCCATGGGACCGATTGTGTCCAGTACCCTTGGTTCGGCCATACTGGCTGGTATTTTAATAGGAATTTTCGGCTGATGCGCTTGCAAAGCGGATTATGGGGTTTGACAACGTTTCCGGTATCGGGGTATAGTGCTGGTATCAAGAAAGGGAGTTTGGAGGAAAAAATGAATTATACGGTGGGTATTCATACCGGTGTTCAAGTCTCTTGTATAGCGTATTCCTATTATTATTATCTATTCCTCATCCCACGGGAACTGCCGCCTATCAGCATGAAGGGCTAAAAGATAGGCAATACCTGGTTAATCAGGGAGGTTCCGCAAGGGGCCTCCCTTTTTTTATTGTTTGAAACCGCAATCTTTATGAGGAGAACGAGTATGATTATCGTTATAAAACCAGATGCAAGCAGGGGGGCAGTACAGGGCTTCACCGCGTTGCTTGAGAAACAAGGGGTGAAAGTCCACCTTTCTGAGGGTGCATCCCAAGTGGTGCTTGGTCTTGTGGGGGATACCACGAGGATCCAGGAGAAAAGCCTGTTGGCCCATCATCTGGTGGAGAAGGTCATCCGGGTACAGGAACCCTATAAAAGGGTAAACCGGCTTTTTCACCCTGATGATACCCGGATTGCTATAGATGGTCTTGATGGGAAGACCCGGCATATCGGGGCAGGGTATATGGGGATCATTGCCGGCCCTTGCTCGGTAGAGACCAGGGAGCAGATCATCGCGGTGGCTCAATCGGTGAAACAGGCAGGAGCGGGTTTTCTCCGGGGAGGCGTTTTCAAACCCCGGACAAGTCCCTATAGTTTTCAAGGACTCGGCTGTGAAGGGCTTGAACTCCTCATTGAGGCCAAAAACGCCACCGGCCTTCCGATTGTAACCGAACTTATGGCCATTCATCAGCTTGAGATTTTTGATACCGTGGATATCATCCAGGTGGGTGCACGAAACATGCAGAATTTCACCCTCCTCAAAGAACTGGGAGGCTGCCGTAAACCGATACTCCTTAAACGGGGGTATGCGGCAACCATAACCGAACTGCTTATGGCTGCAGAATACATTATGGCCGGGGGCAACGACCGGATCATTCTGTGCGAGCGGGGAATCCGAACCTTTGAGTCCACTACCCGTAATACCCTGGATCTTTCGGCGATCCCGATCCTCAAAAAGCAGAGCCATCTCCCGGTGATCGTAGACCCAAGCCACGCCACCGGGCTTAGCTGGATGGTTCCTGCAATGGCTAAGGCCGCCATAGCAGCCGGAGCAGACGGCCTCCTTTTGGAAGTGCACCCGAACCCCGAGGAAGCCCTCTGCGATGGTGAACAATCCATCACCCCGGCTAGGTTTGTGGAACTTATGCAGCGGTTACGCCGTTATGCTGAAATCGAAGGCCGGATATGGGATGAGGAAGCTGAGGAAAACCATGAAACCCCTTGAAACCAGTACCGTAGGCATTGTGGGACTGGGGCTTATGGGTGGAGCCATTGCCCTGGCCTTACGGGGAGAAGGGATCATCGGTGCATCGGGGCGTATCCTCGGGTATGACCGCAACGGCGATACCCTTGTATCAGCCCAAGCTCAGGGTATCATCGACGAGGGGATGAGCGTCCCTGAGTCCATGCTTGGCTGCTGCGACCTGGTATTCCTGTGTCTCACCCCACGGGCGTTGCTGGGTTTTATGGAAAGCCAGATGCCGGCTTTTCAACCTGGTACCCTGATCACCGATATAGCGGGAATCAAGGGACCCATTGTTGCCGCTATGGAACGCACCTTGCGGGAGGATTTGGACTTCATACCGGGGCACCCTATGGCAGGGAGTGAGCTGGGAGGCTTGGTACACGCAAAAAGCTGTACGTTTCACGGGAAGAACTATATCCTCACCCCCCTTACCCGGAATAAACCGGAAAACCTGGCCTTCCTTAAAACCCTGATCTATCGCATGGGGTTTGCGCGGATTACCGAGACCACCGCCCAGGATCACGACCGGAAGATCGCCTTTACCTCCCAGCTCTGCCATGTCATTGCCGCAGCCCTCATTGATGGTGAAGCCGATGCAGAGATCACCCGCTTTGGAGGGGGGAGTTTCGAGGATCTGACGCGGATTGCCCTGCTCAATGCCCCGATGTGGACCGAACTTTTTATTGAAAACCGGGCAGAATTGCTGCGGCGGATCGAGCAGTTCGAGGGAAGCCTGGATACGCTGAAAACCCTTATCGCCTCTGGAGCCAGAGCGGAGCTGGAAACCCGCTTACACGCGGTACGGGAACGGCGGGCAGCTATGACCTAGACCCTAAAACAGAAAAAAAAGCTCGCTCCAGGTGGAGCGAGCCTGCTAAACCCTATCCTTAGGTCTATAACTGGAAGCGAATCCCGAAACTGCCGCCGAAGTTACTGTCCAAGAAATTATACATCCCTGTGAAGTCAAGGCGTATCACCAGGAGATTAAAGGAAAGTCCTCCAAAGACCCGGAAACCCCAGCCGTTATTTTTGATAATTGAGGAAAACCCCTGCTCGGTAAGGTCTATGTCATCACCGATGGCATCTTGAATCTCCTTGAGATTGGTTCCATTCACCGAGCCGCCGTCGTACAGTAAATCCGATTCTACGGTATACCCTGCCTTGGACCAGCCGTGACTTACCCCAAGACCGAGATAGGGGGTAATGATAAACAGGGACTTGGAGATCTGAGCCTTAATATCCAGGCTGGTAGTCTCCCAGGAGAAACCGATTTCCGGATCAGACAGCGCCAAGTTATGCCCTCCGAACGTAAAACTCGTTCCCGCTCCCCGTATGGCCGTACTCAAGTCTCCCTTGAGGTAATTAAGCCCTACCCCAACAGAGACATGGGGAAGGATCGGCCCTTTAAGCAATGCATACCGGATATCCCCACCTACCAGGGTATAGTCGAACTGGAAGTCCCGGCTGAAGTCAACTGGCGGCAGGATACCGCATTTGAGGCCCACATCAAACGGGAGGATAAATCCGCCGATCCGGCCCTCTACTGTGTACCCAGGCATAGGCATCAGGTTTACGGATACTGGTATGGATAGGCCGAAAAGACCTGCCATGTCCTCAAAAGCACCGATATCCATGGTGGTAAGCCCGCCGGATAGGCCGACCCCGAAATGGGGCGGCACGTCGATAAGCTGACCAATAAAGGCGTCAGACCAATTAAGGCCCAGGCTTGCGTTAAAGGGCAGGGATCGTGCCAGGTTTTTTGAAAATCCATTGACCTGATCCTGCAATTCGCTTATCGGACTCTCAAGAGAAAACCCAGAAACCGCAGCCCCTAAGACCAGTGCCGCCGTTATACCGCATAGTTTGCTATACGTTCTCATATATACCTTCCTCAAAAGTATGGGGGTTGAATCAACATCTATCATTATAATAAAAGTACTTTATACCCAAATACATCTTGAAACAAATCTGCTTTTTCTTCTAGTCCTATGAGTTCAAGGCTGAGATCGCGATGCCCGCCGGTATGGAGGACCAGGGTTTCGCTTTTTCGTTCCACCAGTAGGAGACTTATCTGCTGGGTATGGCCCCGATCCAGGGCGTCCGCTACCCGGAGAATAGATGCCATTTTAAGCACTAAGTTTCGGTCTTCCCGTTGCAGGGCGATATAGTCGATATCCTCCTGGGAAGGCGGGTCGCCGCGGTGATACCGGATCACATTGGCGATGATCTCCAATTCATCCCGGCGGAGTCCAAAAATTTCGGAATTGACCACGATGTACTGACCGTGTTTATGATGATTTTCCCCCCGGATAAACATCCCAATATCATGGAGCAGGGCTGCCACTTCCAGCATCATCTGTTCCCGCCGGTTCATACCGTGTTCATGGCTCAAAGCATCAAAGAGGAAGAGACAAAGATTGGCCACATGCCGGTTATGGGCTTGGTCATAATGGTACTTTCGTCCCAGATTTGCCGCAGAAGCGATGATCTGGGAGAAGAACTCCTCCTGCAATTCCGGCTCAACCCCCAAGGAAAGGTCTACAAGCAGACCTTCCCGGATGGAGACATCAGGCACCACCACCTTGGAGGCTAAGGTCTGCTCTAAAAATTGCTTATACGCCATCAGTCCAGGAACAAACCCTTCGGCTTCGGTGTAGGGAATATGCAGCTTTTGGACGCATGTTTCGATAGTGTACTGCTGTACTTGCTGTACAAAGGCGATAAACGCTTCCCGGGGGATGATTCGGCAATGTTCATTGAGTTCGGTTCCGATGAGGGTTGCGGCGATTCGGGTATCGGAACCAACCCCCACAAAACTCTGGATATGGGCAAGGTTCATTTCAGCGCTTAAAAATTCAGCGGTATGCCGGATACTTTCCCGCAGGTAACGCTGGGCCCAGGTAGGACCCGCGGCAAGCCGGGATTGTTGTTCCATGAGGAGCGTTCCCAGGTGGAGACTATGGGCTGCAGCCATCTTACCCCGCTCCAGCAGCATAATCTCCGTGGCTCCTCCGCCTATATCAATAATCATAGTATTATCTTGCCAAAACTGGGGTAGGTCCTGTTTCAGTGCAAAGCGTACCGCCAGATAGATGAGCCGGTTTTCCTCTATCCCCTCGACTATGGATATCCTGAATCCCGTGGCCAAGCGCACCCTATCGACAAACACATCCCGGTTCCGGGCAGCTCTGAGCGCACTGGTGGCAAGCACATACACATCGGTATCCCGTATTCCCCAGCCTGCGAGTAACTCCTTGAAATACTGTAATACCAAAAGACATTCTAACAGGGATTCCCGGGATACGTGCCCAGAGGTAAACACATCTCGTCCGAGGGTTACGGGTTTTCCGGCCTTGTCTAATACCTGCCACTGTCCCTTTTGGGCGATCTGGGCGACTATCAGTCTGATGCTGGTAGAGCCAATCGCCAGAACTGCCACCAAGCGGTTTTTTGTTTCCATACTCTATGCTATGGGTATATCCATGAAAGCATGGTCTCCCCTATTCTCAAAAATCACCCAATCCTATAGACTTTTATCTATAAAAAACCGGTTGAACAGGGATTGTTATGCCTAGAAGTAAGGATAGTGCAAAAGAGACGGGAAGTACAGGTATACATAAACAAAGCCGCCGCGCAACAGGGATGTTTCGGTATAAAAATTGCCGTTGACAAGGGAGTATTCCCTTGTTTAAGGTTAAGACAAGGTTTTCACGTTATTTTCTGGTATACCAGGGTAGCTATTGAAGAGGAGTTAGGCCAATGGGGTCAACTATAGGTATCAAAATCGCCAACGGAGATTTTTATCCTATTCTTGAGGAAAATACGGTGGTAAAAAAAAGACTTATTGTAACCACCGTCTATAATAATCAAGCAAGCATCCACATTGATCTGTATAAAAGTGCAACGCAAACCCTGGCAGATGCTTTTCCTCTTGGCAGGATGGTGGTTGAACCGATTAAACCTGCTCAGAAGGGAGAACCTTCTATAAAACTCGTAGTGTCTTCTAATCAAAAGGGAGAAATTATCGTAGATGCAGTAGACTTAGACCCTTCTTCCAAGCATGCACATCAGTTTTTACAGGTGTATCTTAACGCAGAGGCGGGGTCTATCCAGGAACAACCGCGTTCTGAGGTTAATCTGGAACCAGTCGGGGTACCTCCCTCGGGCTTATACGAGACCGTATCTGAAAAGCGGCGGGTTCCCTGGCTGCTGCTGGTAGGGATCCTGTTGTTTCTGGGCGGTACCCTGTGGTTTTTTCTTTTTAAGGGGAAAATCTCCTTCAATTTTGGGGATTTTTCTCAGGTTACCGCATATAATCAGGGTGCTGCGGATATCAGCGATGAGGCAGAACCGGTGGTTCCCGCATTGATCCCTCCCCAGGAAGAATCCGCGGCAGTTCCTCTGGCATCAAGTACTGAGGTGCCGGTACTGGTCATTGAGGCCCCTGTTACGCCGCCGCCCCAAGACCTGACGCCAAACCGGAACCGCCCTGCCCCCCCGGTAGCCTCTTACAAGGTACCGGCTACCATTCCCCGTAGCGGCGTTTCCTACAAGATTCGCTGGGGAGATACCCTTTGGGATATATCGGAGGCTTTTTATCGTAATCCTTGGCTTTATCCGCGTATTGCCCGATTTAATAACATTCGGCGACCAGACCTTATTGTCGCAGGAAGC
>JAISBK010000158.1 GCA_031266255.1 Treponema sp. | reverse complement strand
TGGTGAAAGCTCACAATCAACATACTACGGTGAAGCCACAACCTGGCCTTCCAGTGGAAACAGTGGTTCTCTTCTTCCTGCACCGACTGGTGTAAATGCATACAAATTATCATCAGATGAGGCATATGTTTGGTGGAATCCGGTGAGCGGCGCTAAGGAGTATGTCGTCTATTGGGCAAGCTCTGAAACAGGGACGTATTATTACGACGGTACGACGAATGACACTTCATTTATCAGTACGAACTGGGGTGGTGGTTACGCATATTTCAAAATAGCCGCAGTCAACAACGCAGGTTATGAAGGCGCACTATCAGCACCGGTGTCTGTTTATTTGGGCTGGTCGTACTATTCGGTAGGGACCGTACCGGTAGAAAAGATGGGAACGATAAGGAGGACTGAATGAAAAGGCTGCTTTTTACCGCAGCAGTGATGCTGCTCTTGAGCAGTGGCGTCGGATTTTCTCAGGAAGACCTGGCTATAAGCAAGGACATGGAAAAAAAGGGTCTCTTGCAGGACCTTGCTGGTTCTGGTGCTTCCCCGTCTAGTACCCAAGAGGAGAAGATGACCGTGGCGGTCCTTGATTTTCTCAATGTGGACGGAAGCCAAAGTGTCTTGGGTCGTTATTTTGCGGAACAGACTGGCCATTATCTGGCAAAACGCCCCAACATCACCTTGGTTGAACGCACCCAGATAAATCGACTCGCGGCAGAATTTGATTTTAGTGCATCAGGCTATGTAAGCGACAAATCCGCCATAGAGCTGGGGGGTATGCTCGGCGCGTCTGCGGTGGTCTTGGGTACCTTAATCAAGGTAGGCCGGAAGATCGAGGTCCATATAAAAACCATTGATACCCGGACCGCCGCGGTCCTGACCAGTGGAACTACGGAACTTTCCGGAGGCAAGTACCTCACGATGTATAACCAGATCTTAGACCCCTAAGGAGCTTGAATATGCGCAAGAATATAATGGTGATCCTGGCGCTCATTATAGGAACCGGGATCGTGGCCGCGGGGCCTGAGCCTCGGTGGGTCCGCTTCCGGGACCAAGAATACCCTGACGCCCGGTTCATAAGCAGCTTGGGTATGGGGACAAACCAGAAAGACGCAGAGAACGCGGCTATGAACGGACTGTCCCTCTATTTTAAAAGCACCGTTGCCGTAGAGCAGAAAATGCTTTCTCAATACAACGAAGTCGTGTCCGGCGATAGAAAAGGAGTTGACCGGCAGACTCGTATGAATACCACGTCGGTTATCAGCTCTGCAGCGGAATTCCGGGGAGCCCATTTTACCGATCCCTGGTACAACGAGCAGAACCGGAACTGGTATGTTTTGGCCTACATCAACAAACAGGAAGCCGCGGAACTCTATGAACACCGAATCAAAACAAACCTGACCTTCATGGAGACCACCCTTATGGAAAACGGCGAACCGCTGCAGCAATACCAGGCGTTTAAACGCGCGGCTTCCATCGCCCAGTTCATCGAAGAGGATATCCGGGGCTTGGGGGAACTATCCGATGCGGTAAGCCAGTACCGGGAAACCTTGGAGTATACCCGGAAAATTATGGCCAATAGTATGACCTTTCGTTCCCAATTGCGGTTTAGCGCCGCGATTGAAAAGGACCGACAAGGCCGGATTCAGCGCAAACTGTTGGATGTACTGGAAAAAAACGGTTATGTAGCGGTGCGGAACCAGGGAGACTACACCATTACCGGGGAGATATTTTGTGATGAGGAGACTCTTTCCGCAGGTGTTTTCATTCATTCGGGAATCAGCTTGCAGATCAACAACGGTGCCGGAAACCTCCTCTTTTCCTACACCAAGAATTACCCCCGCTATGGAGCCAGGAATCAGGACATGGCCTACAATATCGCGTTCCGGGAAATAGAAAAGGACCTGGAAGCCAACTTTATTACCGAATTTAACGCCTTTTTAGGTGATTAAATTATAGTTCTCTCTTTTGTATCAATCTTTAAGGAGGATTGAAGATGAAAAAGCGGATGTTTTCTTTCGCAACCGTAGTAGGAGCTTTGGCAGGAGCAGCGTTACTGCTGAGCTGCGTCAGCGCTCCTCCCCCAGAGCCGGCCCCAAGCCAACCGCAAGGCGGACCGCCTCCTGAAGTCTCCCAGTGGATACAGCAGCATCAGAATGAGGATGATGTGTATTACGGGATGGGAATTTCGGAGTTCCAGAACGAGTCGGATGCCTTACAGCAGGCTACCATGCTGGCACGGGAGAACCTGGCGGGGAGCCTAGAGACCGAGGTAGCGGCCATAGGGGAGAATGCGGTGCGCCGGGCTGAGGCCCAAGGGGAGACCGACCGGGTAGCCCGGTTCCAGGATGCGACCAAGCAAATCGTTACCCAAACCCTGCGGAAGGTAAAGACCTTCGGGCCGTACATGAACGGCCGGAGTAACACCTATGTGGTGGTCTACCTGGACAAGAATAGCTTCAAGAAAGACATCAACGAGTATGTGGACGCGGTGTTTGAGAAGACCGACGCAGAGCTGAACCAACTGCTGGGCTTGTAGTCTCACCGAAACGGTAATAGACCGCGTATAGGCTCGCGGTCTATCACCGTATGCGCCATAGAGGAGTAACGAAAACATGAATAGAAAAAAAGGAAAAATAGCAGGTTTATGGTGGGGACTGGTCCTGACCGCAGCTTTGTATCCTCAATCACGACTGGCGCCGCCCAATGCTCCCAATGCGGTGGCACATCAGGGAGAATCGGAAATCGTCATTAACGCGACCAATGTAGAAAAGGATGTTGCGGTGTGGCTTAATGATCGAATCGTCGCCCATGTATTCCCCAAAACCACTGAAAAGATCATCGTCCCAGACGGACGCCATGTTGTCCATTTAGCGGAAACCACTGCACGGGGGGGCGTGTGGAATATCGGGGACAAGAAACAAGTGGTACTTGATTCCTCCTCCAACCGGATTACTATCGGGATCCTCATGCGCTACGGAAGGCTCATTAACGGCCAGATCCAGCAAACTATCAACATAAGCCCCCAGGGAAGAAACCCTGCCCAGAGTTCCTTGGCGGATGCCAGGGCATTGCCGGTCCCTGAACCAACTCGGACTCCTCAACCCGCACGGGATCCTGAGCCGGTACGCACTCCCCGGCCCCAGGTCAACAATGATACCACCATAGAAGGGGCGGTTAACCGGGCTGCGGAGGAATTAATATATGCACTACCGGTTGGCTCGACCATAGCAATCATAAACATTGCTACCTCGATCAGGGATGCCCGGGATATGGCAGAGTTTGTTATTGATGAACTGGCCTATTTGCTCGTGGACACCAGAAAATTCAAAATCGTGGATAGAAAAAGCCTTGACGCGATACGAGCGGAACAGGATTTCCAATTTTCAGGGGAAGTAGATGATAATTCCGCGGTGTCCATCGGAAAAATGCTGGGCGCGTCTATTGTCATCACCGGAAGTATCAGCGGAAGCGGCTCAACCCGACGGCTGCGGGTAAAAGCCCTGGATGTTATGACCGCAGAAATCATGGGTATGGCATCTGAACGGTTTTAGCCGGTACACCAAATGAACCCAGTACCTTGGTATGGGGTACTGATTCAGGCATGGAAGTTTTCCATGCATATAAATCTTTTATAATTTTCTAATGAAGAGGTATGTGATGAAGAAGGGTATTATTGCTATGTTGTGGCTGTTGCTCATAGGGAGCGCGGCATTTGCCTTGGATAAAGCCGCAGGTGCGGGCCTCCTTATCGGGGAAACCTTCCAGGGAGGGAGCAGTACGGAGAACTATTATGATTATTATGGGAACAACCAGAATTATACCGTTGATTGGACCTTCAACCGGACATCTTTTGGGGCCTTTGCCTTTTTCGGTCTCAGCCAGTATCTTGAGTTTAATTTTGCCTTCATGCATAAAGCCGGTGAAGCCAGCGTAACCGTAGATGGGCAAAAGTACACAGGGAGTGAAGCAGGAGGTCCAGAGCCTACCAGTGCCGTTGGTTTGGGCAT
>JAISBK010000123.1 GCA_031266255.1 Treponema sp. | reverse complement strand
CAAACAGATGGCCTGGTCCAATGAATACCTTGAGCAATTGTTATTTCAATCGGGATTGGTCGATCAAACGGAGGTTTCGGCGTCTATTCCCTAAGAATTTTTAATGCGCTCGCCCTGATGAAGCTGACGGTAGATGTATCCTGCTTAGGCTATATGATCCGTACCACCTGGAAGATCATTGCTGCAGGATGTTTTTTACGGATTCGATAGGTGAGATAGGCAAGCGCAAAGAGACCAAGAACCCCACCCGCGGCTCGGGCAGGATCTCCAGAAGCAGGAATGAGGAATCTGGTGAACATAAACCCACCGAGGAAACCCAAAAAGGGGGGGAATAATGCGGCGAAGGCTTGTCCCGCCAGCATCCCATGAGAAGTCTTGATTTCAACTTCATGACCTACCATCAAGGGAAGCTGCAAGGGATTTTCCGCGGTAAAAAGTCGCATCTTGGACTTACATTCTTGCTGCATACAGCCAAAACAAAAGGAACTTGTTCCCTGACTTATGGTGACGGCAGTTTCCGATAGGGCATGAACCCGGCCGGTCATGGTAGAGCCCCTAAGGTTTCTTCCTGAGCATCCCGCAGGGGCATATCGGGAACCTTATGACGGATCCGTTCTATGGAACAGGCCTTACCTGCTTTGTCCAGTTCAATTAAGACCCCCTGTAATTCAGGTTTATCCACCGCCTCTTGAGTCCATTCGGGAATACCGGTGAGATATTCCTGTATCCGCTTTTCCTTATTGGCCCCCCCAACCGATTCAGCGCTGCCGGTACGGCCTGCATCGGTAATCACCGCAGTACCCCCCGGAAGTACCCGTTCGTCAGCAGTCTGAACTCGATTATGAGAACCAATCACCGCAGAACAACGCCCCGCAGCCAGAGCAAAAAGGGTGCCCTTTTCCGCACTTGCTTCCGCGTGAAAATCAATGATCACATAAGACGTTTCTTGATGGAACCGTTCCAATAATACCGGGAGTACAGAAAAAGGATTATTCCCATGAAGCCGCTGAAAACCACTTTGCCCTAACAAGACCCCTACCGCAATCTTAGGGTCTGAGGGATTGGTTCCGAGCTTGAATATTCGAGAACCAATCCCCGGGGCCTCCCGGTTGAGGTTATCGGGTCTGAGCACATAGGAAATTTTAGCCAGATTTTCGACCAGATCTTTTTTGTAAAAACAACACTCCCCGGTGGTAAGTACCTGGGCTCCTAGCTTACGGAGATACCCAGCATGGTTTCTTCCCAGGCCATTCCCGCCAGTAGCCCCATCTGCACAGGCAATAACAAAATCAATCTGCTTCCCCTTCTTGAGATCTGATAAGCCTTTCTTAAAGGCGTATATCCCCACTTTCCCGACTATTTCTGCAACATAGAGAATCCGCATACTCGAATGTTTATATGACCCTATCCATTACCAGGATAAATCTGATAGCCACGATTACCGGAGAGACCGGAAAGGATCCGTTCAAATTCTGCGGCTGCCCGGTAGTCCTCCAGTTCTCGACAGGTATCTCGCAGGTTGTACAAAGCTTCAGAGTACAAAGGAGCTAAACTAATGGCCTCTTCAAAACAATGTCGTGCTTCTTCATAGCTGCCTTCAGTAAAATAAAGTACCCCTAAGTTATTCCAGGTCTTGGGAACATCCGCATTCCGCTCTAATGCCGAATGGTAACATGTTTCTGAAAGATCGAATCGTTCGAGTTCATAATAGATCAAACCCATAGATACCCACGCATCTGCCAAAGTATCCTCTATATACACCGCCCGTTGAAAACTATGTAACGCATCCTCATAATCCCCGGTTCGTTGCTGAGCAATACCTAAATTTAACCATAATAACGGATTCTCAGGCTCCATGATCAGCGCTTTATAAAAAAGGGAGATTGCCTCGTTGGGCCTATTTGCTTCTGTTAAAGCAATACCAGAATCGTTTAAAAATGCCGCTGTCTCCATGAATACCCCCTGGACTAACTATACTACATTTCGGTGAGTGAGTACAAGGCAAATACCTATAAAAACCAAAGAAACTCAAGGCATATATTATCTTAGGAAAGTCCTGCACCTATCGCGGTGGTGTATTCTGCATCCTGAGGATATTCAAAGGCTACGGCATACATCCCGGTGATGGTGGATAAAATCTGTTTGCCTATGGAATTTTTGCTCCCATTTCCGGTAACCACGACTCGATCGATGTTCTTACTCTTTGCGGCGAATACCGAAATCATACCAATCACCTGATAGACCAGATTCAGTATCCCCATAGCCAGGTCTTCATTCCTGGCAGTATCCAACATTTTCCCAAAATTGGAAGCCGTCGCCTCTTTATCCAAAAAGCTGATATCCGTCTCCATAATATCTTCCAAAAGAAGGTCTACCTGATTCAGATTCCCTGATTTGGCCAATTCCATGATGCCGTTGAAGTTTGACGTTACCAGCAGCTTTTTTGCCAGCCCGAGGATTGTACCGCCTCCTACCCCAGAACCTCCAAGGTGAGAGATTTTATCTTTCTTTGCCTCAATGATCGCGGTACCGGTACCTATATTGGTGATGATGATATTATCTTGTTTTGAAAGAAACATACCCCCAATACCGATAGCGGTGATTTCATCAATTTTTTCCGTGTGTATGCCGAAGAGATCGCTTTTTATTTTGGTTGCCCCTGCACCGGTGATCATGATTCGTTCAATTTCCGCTATCTTAATATCGTTTTCCAGGATCATTTTCCCCAAGGCCCCGGCAGCAGAGGTTACCGCATCCGCCGCCTTGGTCTTGATCTTTCTCATCATATTCCCATCTTCAATGGATACTGCCTTGGTGATGGTACTGCCTATGTCTATACCTATGATCATCTTTTCTCGTCTCTTTATCCTTCACCAAACCAGCGCCATTTGCAGCGAGGAGTTTGTTTCGTGTTTTTTAGCTTGCCCTAATGATATACCCTTCTTTGCGGGCTGCGGGTTTGGGTACTTCTCCTGCAGCATACCCTAGGATACAAAAACCAACCCCTTCATAATGTTCTGAAAGCCCCCATTTTTTGAGCAGAGCCTTACCTTCTTCAAATTCAAACACCTGCTTTGCCCGGTTAATCCAGCAGGAACTCACACCGATAGCATAGGCTGCGATCATAAGGTTCCCTAGGACAAGGCTTCCATCTTCCAAGGGGGTAGGTTTGGTTTTATCCACCAAGACTGCTAGTACCGTAGGCGCGCCATAGAACGGCTTTGCATCAGGATTCTTGAGCACCTGGGCATTCAAGTCTTCAAGTTGGGCCATCAGGGCCTTATCCTGCACCACTACGATTACCGCAGATTGAGCCCCGTGACCACTTGCCGCCCAGGTACCGGCTTCCAATATCGTGTTCAGTTCTTCATCCGTGATCTGCTCCGGTTTATATGCCCGGATACTCCGCCTGTTTTTTAGATCTTCCAGGGTACTTTTCATAGTACACCTCCTTATTTAATATGAATGATGATTCCTAGCATAATACAAGATAAGCTCAATGGCAATATATACTGATCTTCATAGGTTACCTTACAATTCCAGATCCCGGGTAGCGACCTTGCGTTCCATATATGCGGCAAACTCCGCCACAGATAGAGGAGAAGTACCAGGATCTCCCAACTGCCTCCCGTCCCTGAAACGTACAGAAACCGTACCCTCTTCCATTTCCCGTTGACCCACTACCAGCATATAGGGAATCTTACGGTTCTGACAGGAGCGGATCTTGGCGTTCATGCGGGTGTCGTCCAGTTCAGCGGTAACCCGGAAATCCCGGGATTTGAGTTCTGTTACCACCTGGTTCGCATAGTCATTGAAATGTGCTGCCACAGGGATTACCGCGGCCTGTTCCGGGGCAATCCACACGGGGAAAGCGCCGCTGAAATGTTCGATGAGTACGCCGAAGAAACGTTCCAGGGAACCTAACAGGGCCCGGTGTACCATGTAGGGCCGCTTATGCTGGCCATCTGAGTCCACGTAAGTCATGTCAAACCGTTCAGGCTCGTTGAAATCAAACTGGATGGTGGTCATCTGCCATTCTCTACCCAGGGCGTCCTTGATTTTGAGGTCGATTTTGGGGCCGTAAAAAGCGCCCCCCCCCTCGTCCATCTCGTAGGGCAAACCCTCGGCTTCTATTGCCTTGCGCAGGGATTCCAGGGCCGCATCCCAACGGCTCTGTTCCCCCACCGATTCAGCGGGTTTGGTAGCCAGGTATGCCTTGATGTCCTTAAAGCCAAAGACCTTCCATATTTTGAGGCTGAACCGGAGAACCTCACGGATTTCCCCTTCCATCTGTTCAGGAGTACAAAAGATGTGAGCATCGTCCTGGGTAAAGCCCCGGACTCGCAGAAGTCCGTGGAGTACGCCGGAACGCTCATACCGGTACACCGTCCCCAACTCAGCCCACCGCAAGGGCAGATCCCGGTAGCTATGACCCTGGTTCTTGTAGATCATGATGTGGAAAGGGCAGTTCATGGGTTTGATGATATAATCCTGCTGGTCGATTTCCATAGGGGAATACATATTCGACTTGTAGAAACCTAGGTGTCCGGAAGTTTCCCACAGCCAGGATTTGCCGATGTGGGGGGTATAGAGCAGTTCGTAGCCGTTCCTAAAATGCTCAATGCGCCAGAAGTCTTCGATGGCTGCCCGGATACGGCCGCCTTTGGGGTGCCAATAGATAAGTCCGGCACCGGCTTCCTCGTGGATAGAATAGAGATCCAGTTCCTTGCCCAGCCGGCGGTGATCCCGTTTTTCTACTTCATCCAGGAAAGTCAGGTATGCCTTGAGGTCTTTGGGGGTTTCCCAGGCAGTACCGTAGATCCGGGTGAGCATAGGCCGTTTTTCATCCCCTCGCCAATAAGCCCCGGCGATGCTTTGGAGCTTGAAGGCTGCGGAGTTGATCTCCCGGGTATTTGCCAGATGCGGACCCCGGCAGAGGTCTGCCCAGACCGTTTCCCCCAGGGCATTTCGTTGCTCATAGATCGTGATTTCCCCGTCTACAGGCAAATCCGCGAGCAGTTCCAACTTAAAAGGCTCCTCTGTAAAACGCTCCTTTGCGTCTTCCCTGCTCACCGTGAGTCGGACAAAGTCCTGCTTTTCCTCAATAACACGCTTCATCGCCGCTTCAATACGAGGCAGATCTTCCGCGGTAATCGGCTGGGGAAACAGGAAGTCATAGTAAAAGCCGTTTTCCACTGAAGGGCCAATGGCAACCTTCGTTCCGGGAAAAAGCTGCATTACTGCCTGGGCCATAACATGGCTTACCGAATGGCGGATAAGGGCAAGCCGTTGACTTGCATCAGGTTTTTCGTTCTTGCGGGCTTCTTTTATGTCAGACATGTTACCTCGTATCTCCATTAAAACTAATACATTGAGTATCCATTTTTTTCTAACCCAGCGTCAAGCTAGGTACTCTGACCAGAGTTTTTCAACATACCCAGGCTTGTGGCGATCCGTATCGCGTCCGCTCGGTTAATGGCCCCTAGTTTGTAGTATACGCTTTTGATGATACTCTTCACCGTATTGATGGAAAGAACCGCGGTTTCAGCCGCCTCCTTACAGGTCAACCCTTGAGAAAGACTGACGAGGATCTTCCGCTCTTGGCAAGACAGGTTGCCATGAGGCGCTTCCGGGGCAGGGAAGGGATTCTTGTATATCTTCCCCAGACTAAACTGTTTTTGTGCGTAGGTAGCAGCGCTTCCCCGGATCTTTTCTAGCCACGCCTTGGGGATGGTGCACGTTGTGTCCTTCAACGCGGCATTGGTAAGGGTACGCATCTCATTGCCCAGTTCGATAAAGGGCATGTCCAGTGCATTTGGTGCTGCCAGGCGGTAGGCTCTTTCCAAGACCTGGAGACTGGCACTCCTTTCTTTGCGGTGGTACAGGCATACCGCTTCAAAGATACTGAGTGCGATCTTGCCAAACAGGAAAGGCCATATCCCTCCCCGTTTATATTTTTGGTTTTCCAGGAAGGCCAAGGCCGCGGAGTATCGTTGTTCAGATACTTGATATTTCAGCTTTACCAGGGTTTCAAGACCGTATATGAGGGTGTTTAAGTCGCTTTCTTCAAAATCATCTTTTAACCAGGAAGTCAGACAATGGGTCTGCCCGGTCTGGGCATAAAACCAACCCGTTACAATATCATGGAATACTTGACGGTTTATATAGCATTTTTCATGAAGCTGGGCTTGGAGCTGCTGTAAACATTCCTGAATCCCCTTACGGTTCCCCTGGGCAAGCCCTATCCTTAACAGGTAGAATAGGCCCCGAGTTTCTATCTGGTGCTGCTTTTTTTCCCGGGCTTTTCGGATCGATTTGCGCGCATACTGTTCTGATTGGGCTAAGTCGGCTTTGAAATAGGCCAGTTCTGCCCAGACCAGATCATCAAGCCCATAGGCGTAACCCTGCAAGACCGCAGTTATATAGGGAACCGCCCGGGTTATCTCTTCAAGGTATTGGTCCATTTCTTCTTGTCCAGGCCCACTAACCATACAGGTATAGGAACTAAGACATATCATATTGCTCCCTTTTAATTGATACCGGTTTAATGAGTCATAAAAAGACGTATATACCTGCTCAAAATACCAGGCAAAGTTGTACTCGTTGGTATAAATACAGGTGATCATCCCCAACAATCCTCGTATGACGTAATAACTGTATAAAATAGCTCGGGTAAATTCCGAAGAAGGCAGGGACTCTCCGATTTCTTTCATAATTTTCAAGAAGGCCGCAGCTTCGTCAAACCGGTACAGGCTGATAAGCAGCTTCAATCGGATAATAAAGGCATCCTTGTAATGCTCATAGATATCCTTTGGAGCCTTGGCGAAGATATCCATGAAGAAAGCGGCCACATCCTTTGCCATAATCTGGGGATACGAAAAACCTATATCAAAAATAGCCTGATAATTCCCGGTCCGCTCGTAATAAGTAACCGCATCCATTTTTAAGTTGTTTTTCAGACACCATTCCGCAGCTTTGGTGTACACCGCCTGTTTCTCTGCCATTGAAAGGATATGTTGTTGTTCTTGCAAATATTGGAGAAACAGATGGTGGATCTGGTAACTGTTTTGGTAGGAATCAAACCGAATAAAGGAATGGATCTGTTTCATTTCTTCGGTAAGTTCTGGCCTGGAAGCTAATTTATTGAGGATAGCCTGGGGCCAATGCTCAATGAGGGATAAGCTTATGAGGTATTTCTTGAGTTCCGGTGAAAGGGAGGAAAATATGGTCTGTTCGATGAATCTGAAGCTGTTGAATTTCATGAACGAACGTGCATACCCGGTACCTCCGTTTTTTAAGGATAAACCGACCAGGTGTATGGCAAAGACCCAGCCTTCGGTGGCATGGTAAATGTCCGACGCCACTTGGAGCGAGAGGGGTATATCCTGGATACTATAATAGTCGATGATTTCATGCTGGTTGAAACGCAGATCATCTTCGTCTATTTGGGCCAACAGGCCCTTTGCCGCAAAACCGCCGAGGTCTATGGCTGGTTTAGTCCGGGAAATCAAAATAGAACTGATATTGGAAAAGGGGGTACTAATGGAGCGTTCGATAAAACGCAACACGGTTTTCTCCTTGAGCAGGTGGAAATCATCGTACACGAACACGTACTTCCACGTCTGCACAATATCTTCCCTGGGGATCGTAAGATACCGGTCAAAATGCCGTTCGGTTTTTGGAAACCCGGTTTCCCGTAGTTTATCTGCGCTCGTCGTATCAAGCAATGTCATGGCTTGGATGAAGTTTTCCCAGAACCGGGAGGCAAGGTTATCCCGTTCGGAAATCTGTAACCAAACGGTCCGGGCCTTGAAATCATGTAAAAATCCATATACCCCTTGGGTTTTACCATATCCGGCACCGGCAGTTACCGTAACAATCGGGTACTGCAATGCCGCTTCCAATAAACGATTGATCCGTGGCCGATCTAGACAGACGTGATTAGCGGGAACAATGGGTACATTACTATGAAAGAAATACTCCTGCATTATTACCTTTTTCTGTATACCGTTAAATCCAAAGTTACTCTTTCAAAACTTCAGTTTGAAACAGCCTCACTATACTTTCGGTTCATCCATATCCTGGAGTAACCCGATTGCAATGGCAATTCTTATGGCGTCCGCCCGGTTCACGGCACCCAACTTACGGTACAAACCGGAAATCGTGTTTTTGACGGTGTTAACCGACAACGCTCTATCGTCGGCGATCTGTTCCCTGGTTAATCCTTGGGAGAGGCTGAACAGAACCGCTTGCTCCCTGGATGATAAGGCCTCTGGAGAAAGAACGAGATTCACGGGCTGGTAATGAACGGCTACTATCATAAGCTGCTTCCAGTAGGCCGAGGCCTGACGCCGGATCTTTTCAAGCCAATCCTGGGGTATACTGCACCAGGAAGATTTCAGCGCAACGCTGGCTAAAAGACCCATATTCATTCCTTGTTCGATAAAGAGCATATCTAAGGAATGGGGAAGGGCCAGCTGATAGGCAATCTCCAATGATCTGAGGGCATCTACTGGTGCACCGCTGCGAAGCCGGCAAACTGCCTCCAAGATATGCATTTCTATTTTTCCGAATAAGAAACACTCAGGACTGTACTTGCTTGCCTTAGTGTGCAGCAGATCAATCGCCTGAGTATAATTTTTTTTTGCCAGATAATATTTGACCTGTACCAGCATTTCTATGGAATAGATGAGGGAATGTAATCCCCGTTCCTTAAAATCCCCGGTTAACCCGCGGGCAGTCCGGTCAGTTTGGCCTATCTGAATATAAAACCACCTGCTGAGGATATCCCAGAGGAGGTAGCGGTTTACGTATTCCTGGATCTCCAACTGGGCATCCAAGCGTTTTAATACCTCATGGGTGGTTTTGTAGTTTCCCCGGGATACATTGATCCGCAGTAAGTAGAACAAAGCCCGGCTTTCAATTTCGTATTGCTTGCGGTTCTGGGCCTTGTAGATGGCCTGGTAAGCAAATCGTTCAGCATTAAGGATATCTCCTTTGAAATAGGTCAGTTCTGCCAGGATCAGATCGTCCATACCATAACTACACCCGTTCATGGAGGCCGATACATAGGGAACTATGGTGCTTATGGCCTGAATATACGATTCCAAGTCTGATTTTTCCGTGCTGCCGAACCAGCAGGCATACGAGCCAAGGCTCATACTGGTAACCGGACCGTGCAACTCATGGCCGCTTAACTGGTAATAGTAATGGCCTTTTTTAAAATAATCCACAAAATCATAGTGATGGGTATAAAGACAGGAGATCAGACCCACAAAACCAAGATTGTTGTAACAGCCCGCGAGAACCCGGTAGCTAAACTGAGACAGGGGCTGGGATTCAAAGTCTTGAATAATTTCCCTGAGCTTTCGGTCACATTCTTTAAACCTGCCCAGGGTAAAGAGGAGCCTTGTGTAGAGGATATAGGCGGTGGCGTTTTGGGTATACGCCTCAGGCGGGGATCGATCCAGAATACGGAGCAAAAATTCAGCGACGTAGTCAGACAAGGCCATGGGAAAGGTGTATACCACCTGGATAAGTTCCGTATAGGCCTTGGCTTTTTCGTAATAACTTATGGCATCCATTTTTAGGTTATTGGCTACGCACCACTGGGCTGCTTTAACATACACCCCCTGTTTTTCTTCCTCGGTCAGGCGATGCTGATGCCTGGTTAAATACTCCAAAAGCAGATGGTGGATCCGGTAGGCATTCAAATAGACATCGTAGCGGATAAAAGATCCGATCCGTTCCATTTCCTGGATCAGGTTTTGGTTCGGGGCTAATTCATTGAGGAGCGCCGCGGGCCAATGTTCGATAAGGGATAGGGTGATGAGGTACTTCTGTAAATCTTTGGATATGGAAGAGAATAAGCCCTCTTCAATGAAGGTAAAAATATCGAAACGCATAGATGAATGGCCGTAATCGTCGAGGTTATTCCCCTGTTTTAAGGACAGTCCTGCGAGCTGTAAGGCGAAAATCCAGCCTTCGGTATCATGATACAGATCCTCCGCGGCTTGAACCGGCAAGGTAATACCTTGGATCTGAAAATAGTTAAGCATTTCCTGGTGGCTAAACCGCAGGTCCTCTTCGGTGATGTGGGCCAGGAACCCCCGGGCAAGGAAATTCAACGTATTAATGGGCGGTTTTGTTCGGGAAATCAGGACAAAGGTGATATTCGGGAAGGGTATAGCAAAGAATCGTTCCAGAAAACTCAAGACCATTTGTTCCTGGAGCAGATGAAAATCATCGTAGACAAACATATATTTCTGATGAGGATTAGGCGTATTCTGGAAGCTGGCGATACATAGATCAAATTGCCGGTTGGTTTCCGGGAACCCGATTTCCTTGAGGTGAACGGCCTGTTCCTTATGGATACATGCCACTGCTTGGACGAAATTTTCCCAAAAGTGCTCTGGATTATTATCCCGCGCTGAAAGCTGTATCCACACCGTACGATACTGCTTGTTCCGCACAAAAGAATACACTCCATGGGTTTTACCGTATCCTGTGCCTGCCACCACCGTAACCAAAGGGTGTTGTACTGCTTGTTCCAGCAACTGGTACATACGGGGTCGTTCCAGATATATGCCGGTATCCAGCCCGATGGGTACATTACTATGAAAGAACTGATCTTGCACTACTATACTCCCCCCTCCCTGGTTTTTTACTTAAAGATGCAGTTCCCTCATCCATTCAGGGCTAGATCGGGGAACCGAGACCTTAGCAAAAATTCAAATGAAATATATCCCTGTTTCATGTTATAGTCCCTCATCTTTCAATCAAAGATTATTTATAATTATTATAATAAAAATAGAAGAATGTTAAGATATATGCAAGGCTAAACGATGTATAGTACAAAAAAAATTGCTATATTATGATTGTTTATGGCGAAAACTTCCCCTTCTCAGGTTGATCTCATTAGAGAAGCCTTTCATTACCAGAGCCGGTTTGACGGTTCTACCATGGTGTTTAAGATTGATTTTCCGGTTACCGAAGATCCTGCATTTTCCTATCTGATGAAAGACCTGGCCCTCTTGGCCCGGACTGGGTTTCGCGTGGTGATTGTGCCTGGGGCCAAGGAACGGATCGACGCGGTATTACAGGAATATGGGATCCTTTCTCAATACCGGGGAGACAGCCGGATCACCCCTGCTGCGGCGATGCCCTTTGTGGAGATGGCAGCTTTTGATGTGGCTACTCGGTTCATCACCGGCCTTTCAGCGGATCGGGTGGATGCAGTGATCGGAAATTTTGTCCGGGCTCGTGGGCTGGGGGTGTGTGAGGGGCTGGATATGGAAAACACCGGCGTAGTGGATCGGATCCTCACGGACTCGATTAAACGAGTGCTCGAGCTGGGGATGGTGCCCATCCTTCCCTGTATTGGCTGGAGCCCTTCGGGGAAGCCCTACAACGTACCCAGTGATGAGATTGCCTTGAGTGCTTCCAGGGCATTAGGAGCGGTGAAACTCTTCATTGTTTCGGTACACGAGGGCCTGCGGATTGGGACGTATGCCATACCAAAACACCTTGAAGGGGGAGCCACGGGCTGTATCGTCCGCTTGACTCCGCTGGAAGCAGAGGCCATTTTGGAAATCAATGAACTGCTTCTGGAGCCGGGAACCCAAGACCGGCCTTTGCAAGAACTCCGTTTGGCGCTGAGGGCTTCCGAAGCCGGAGTTGAACGGGTGCATATCATCAACGGCCAGGAAGAAGGGGCCATTTTGAAGGAACTGTTTTCAAACCTGGGGGCAGGAACCATGGTATATGCCGATGAATACGAGGCCATCCGTCCCTTAAAAACCGCAGACATTCCCGGTATTCTGCGGCTCATGGAACCGCTGATACAGCAGGGTAATCTGGTACGGCGTACTGCAGCGCAGATCCAGGAAAAAAAGGGGGATTATGTGGTGTTTGAGATTGACGGCTCGGTCCACGCCTGCGGCGCGCTCCACCACTGGGGAGCAGAACAAGCGGAGATTGCCGCGGTGGCCACTGATCCGGCCTATACCGATATGGGCTTGGGACGGCGTATTGTTCGCTATCTTATTGACCGGGCAATCAAACAAGGGCTTTGCCGGGTTTTTGTGCTCACCACCCATACCCATGACTGGTTTGAATTCCTGGGCTTTACCGAAGCTTCAGTAGAGAGCCTCCCGGAAAGCCGCCGAAAACAGTATGACCGTATCCGCAAGAGCACGATATTTGCCTTAGATCTGTAATAAAAAATTAGTCAACATTTACATTCAAGCCCATCACCTTATCTACCGGCAGGGAGAATACCAACCCTTCGGCTTCGGTGGTAATGCCGTAGGCTTGGCTTACCGCCTGCATGATGGGAACTTTTCGCTCTCGGCTGGTCAACATGATGATGATTTCCTTTTCGTCCTGTATCGAAACGCCGAAGAATTTGACTGTTTTCTGGTGGTCAAGCCCGCGGGCATTGATTACCGTGCCACCGGTAGCGCCTGCCTCCCGGGCCACGGTCATAAACTCATCACTGTAGCCTTGGTTGATTATTGAAATGATCAGGTCATTTTTGATTTGAGTACTCACTTTGTCTCCCTCCCTGGTGTTTCCTTTCTGTGCCTCCGCAGTTTCCGGCTTGGCAACCGTATCCGCATCCTTAAACAACTTAAATATAAGATTATTTATCCCGGAGACTGGAACCGTAAAAGCAATACCCGCTCCCGCACTATGAGCCCCCAGTTTCTTCCGCACTTCCTGGATAAGAAAGGGCGCCATACCATCTTGTTCCAGACAGAGAATCACCGCTTTTTCACTAGAACCGATACCCAGTACATCGAGAATTTCCGAACTTGCGGTTCCCTTGCCCTTACTCACAAAATGGAACCGGATCCGTTCCTGCTCAAAAACCTTAGAAACCACCTTGAGCTTGTTCCAATCAATAATGACAAACAGCAGCTTGAGCACCGTATTAGGCATACCAAGACTCCTCCTCGAATAGGATTATTTCCTCTGCTTTTTCGGTTCGTATCTTCTGGATCGCCTCTTCGGACTTTTTGGCGGAAGTCTTCAGCTTCCTGCCGTATATGAGTCCCATGCCTTGTATGACGATCAAGGGGGTCATAGCAACCATAGCGACTATGCCGAACGCATCAATCATCAGGTTTCCTCCCGCGCCTTCACAGGTTCCCATAGCCAGGGGCAAGAGGAACGTAGAAGTCATAGGGCCGCTGCACACCCCGCCAGAGTCAAAGGCAATACCGGTAAAAATCTTAGGAACGAAAAACGTGAGAATTAACGCAAAGGCATACCCGGGAATCAAAATCCACATGATGGGAATACCCAAGAGGATGCGCACCATGGTAATGGCCAAGGCCAGGGCCATACCAACGGCTAGGCCCCGCTTCATCACCTTTTGGGTAATCGCACCGGAGGATATTTCTTCAACTTGCTTGTTGAGTACATGAACCGCAGGTTCTGCGTCTACGATGAAGTACCCAATCAACATACTCAAGGGCACCATGATCCACTTGATTGGGGAAGCGGCAAGCTGTGAACCCAACAGATGACCCACCGGAATAAAGCCTACATTGACCCCGGTTAAGAAGACCACCAAACCGATGAGGGTATATAAAAACCCTACCACGATCCGGACGATTTGATGCCGTTTAAAGCGCCGGGCTATGAGTTGGAACACCAGAAAAAAGATGACAATTGCAGCCAAGGCCTTCAGCACATCCTCGAAGTAATGGGGAAATTGAAAGGCAAATATCGTAACCACATCTCGGGAAGTTACCACCGCCGGTACCGTATGAGATTCCACATCTGCACCGGTGGGGTTGTAAAAGATACCCAGTAAGAGCACCGCTAATATAGGGCCTATGCTACACAGAGCGACCAGGCCAAAGCTGTCATCTTGGGAATGTTTATCGCTTCGGATAGACGCAACCCCAACGCCCAAGGCAAGGATAAAAGGCACGGTAATGGGGCCTGTGGTAACCCCTCCGGAATCAAAGGCAACAGGGATAAAATGATCAGGCGCAAAAAAAGCCACCGCGAACGTTATCACGTAAAAGATAAGGAGCAGCACCGAAAGCCGTACTTTAAAGAGGATTCGGATGATAGCAATCATCAGAAAGAACCCAACCCCAAGCCCAACCGTGAGAATCAACGCCATAGACGGCTGAATTGAAGGAACTTGAAGAGCCAAGACCTGGAGGTCCGGTTCCGCAACGGTGATGATAAGGCCCATAATAAAACTGATACCCAGGATCAGGGGCAGAATCGGTATTCGCGTGAGTTGGATACCAATCCCCTCACCCATAGGCATCATCGCCATATCCGCACCCAAGGTGAAAAAGCCCATCCCAATAATGAGCAAAGCCGCCCCTCCCATAAACATCAGGATGGTTCCCGCAGGCATGGGCACTAAGATCACACTGACGAGCAGAACAATCACCGTAATAGGAAGCACTGCAGAGAATGCTTCTGTTATTTTTTCTTTTAATATCTTATTCATGGGACTGTTCCTAGTATAAGAGATTTTCCAAAAAAAGTTAAGTCCCTTTTGCACCTCCTTATGCGCATGAGAGGCGGCCTTGTTCTCCTGAGGGGGCTTGAAAATTTCTCTTGATTTTTATATCCCCAGGGAGTATCATTTTTTTAGTATGTAACTAGGGTCTCCTTAGAGTCCGTGTAATTTCAATTTTTTTCGGTGAGAGGTATTTTGAAAAAGCAGACTTATAAACACCATATGCGTGATTGTTGGGGGGGGCCGGCCCCCCCCGCCCCCCCGCGGCAGGGGGCGGAGGTGGAGT
>JAISBK010000108.1 GCA_031266255.1 Treponema sp. | reverse complement strand
ACCCACCAAATCAGATCCCAGGCAGCTTTTCATGGGTATCCTCTGGCAGGGGATATGAAGTATGGGGGAAGTTTTCAGCCGGGAGGTCTCTTGCTCCATGCCTATACCCTGGAATTTCCGGTAACCGAGGATACCCAAAAGGTTGGTTTACCGAACATCTTAAAGGCCCCTCCGCCTGATGCCTTTCATCGTAGGATTAGCACAATCTTTGGGCAGAGCCTGGCCCAGATCTTAGAAGCGAGGACCGCATTGAACTTTTTTTAAAACTCGATTACGTTCAAAGGCAACCAAAGGATATGGAGAGAACCAGGAGGTAGAGATTCAGATGTATATATGCCCTATAGAAAACCATCGTCAACGAGAAGAAGGGGTCTTGGTATACCCGGTGTATTCCCGGCGTTCCCAGGGACTTTCCATGGGGATAAACCTGTTCCCGGATCATAAATACTGTTCCTTTGACTGTCCTTACTGCGAGGTTTTTCCTTTTGAACAGGATACGTCCTTTTCTTTGGCGCTTATGGAAAAGCAGCTTCACGCTGAACTGTCCATAGCACGCAATCAAGGCATCCTGGTTAAGGATATTTGTTTCTCCGGTAATGGGGAGCCAAGCCTGGCTCCTGATTTCCTTGAAGCCTTAGACCGGGCTGCCCAGATCCGGGATGCTGCGGTACCTGATGCGGCCTTGGTGCTAATCACCAACGGTACCGGCCTGTTCCAGGATAAGACCTTCCAAGGCTTACGCCACGCTGCATCAGGGCCTATGGCCCTTCATATCTGGCTTAAACTTGATGCAGGGACCGAAGCCTGGTATAAGATCATGGCTCGATCATCCGTACCCTTTGAACCCCTTATCCATACTATTAAGGAATTGGTAGCCTGTGCTCCGGTAACGCTCCAAACCATGCTCTGTGCAGTACAGGGTAAGTCTCCGCCTCTGCAAGAGGCTGCAGCGTGGGAGCGGCTCGTGGTGGAATTGGCAGCGATCGGCGCAGCCGCGGCATGCAGTGCTGGGGAGCGGGCGCCGGGAATACAAGAGATTCAGCTGTACGGCAAGGCACGGCCTGCTCCAACCGACCCTTTGGCAAGGGCATTAGCCCCTGCCTATCTGGAGGAACGGGCTGCATCCCTCAAAACAGCCCTGGAACGTTCAGGATTACCCCTGAGCCGGAACGCCATACCGATCCGGGTATTTCCCTAAAGCATCCCCGGTTATGCAGTTTGATCAAATCACCTGCTGGTGTTACTCTTATATAGAGGAGCCTTTATGCCCGCTTTTTCTCATTTTTTTACCTTATTGCCTTATCTTGACCGGCAATTACTCCTCACCTTTCCTCAAGAAAACCTCTTGGCTGTGGCAGAACCTCAGGAGCTAGGAACCGTGGGAACCCCAGAGGTGCTGATACAGGAGGCCTTGGCTAACCCCTTTGGACCTGGCACGCAGGATAAAGGACGGGAATTGGCACCATTCCTCCAAGGGGCTAAACGTCTCCTGTGTATCATCAATGATGCTACCCGTCCAACGCCTACCAGTCTGATGCTTCAAGCGCTTCTCCCGATATGCCAGCAGGCAAACGTGGATACTGAACACATCACCTTCCTCGTTGCTACCGGAGCGCACCGGGGCCCCACTGAGCAGGAATACCAGCAGATCCTGGGCAGTCTTTACGACCAGCTAAGACCCTGCTGTGTATCTCATGATGCCCGAAAAGATGCAGATATGGTTGAACTGGGATGTACCCGAAACGGTACTCCCATCGTGCTTAACCGTCTGCTTTTTGACGCTGACCGGATTATCATCACCGGCAGCGTGGAGCCGCATTATTTTGCAGGGTTTACCGGTGGACGTAAGGCATTCCTGCCAGGAATCGCGGCGTATCGTACCATCGAGGCCAATCACCGCCAGGCCCTCTCTCCTTTGGCCAGGTCTCTTGCCTTGGAGAAGAACCCTGTTCATGAAGACATGATGGATGCGCTTCCCCTGATCAAGGCGCCGGTGTTTTCTTTGATGACCGTGTTGGACAAGGAACAGCAGGTAGCCGCAGCTACTGCAGGAGATCTCTTGACCTCTTTTTATGCAGCAGTAGAAACTGCCCGGAAGGTTTTCTGTGTACCGGTGCCTGCTCAAGCAGACATTGTGGTATCGGTCGCCAAATTCCCTATGGACATCGATCTCTATCAATCCCAAAAGGCTATCGATAATGCCGCTCTTGCCCTGAAGGATGGGGGTACCTTGATTTTGGTTTCTTCCTGCCGGGACGGTATCGGGGACAAAGCCTATGCTACACTTTTGGCTCAAGCTGCAAGTCCAGAGGATGCGCTCTTACGGATTCAGGCTGAATACAAACTGGGTTACCACAAGGCAGCCAAGATGGCTGCGGTTTCAGCCCGGGCTACGGTCAAAGCGGTTACAGAACTATCCCCGGCGCAACTTACCAGTATGTTCATAAGCCCTGCCCTGTCTCCCCAGATAGCGCTTGATGAGGCATTGGTACAGGCGAAAGCCCAGGGTGTGAACATACCGAAGATCCTTATCCTCCCCGACGGCTGTGTTACCGTACCGGATCCCCAAGGGTAATGGATGTATCCGATTTGCAAGTTGAACGTATCATCTGTTTCGAGAGTACCTCCCAGGCCATTATGGCAGAGCAGGCGCTCCTTGAACAGGCGTTTTATGTTCGGGTTATGCCCAAACCCTCCGGCATAGAGGCAGGATGCGGTTTTTGTCTCAGGTTTTTACCGGACGATATTGACAAGGCTGTTTTGTTTCTGTCGAAATGCGGAATTACGGTCAAAGAAACCTACCGAATGGAAGAATCAGACGGAACGGTCTCATACACTAAGGACATTACGGTACCGCTCTGAATCTCTGTCAAATAAGTCATAAGTACCTACTAGACATACAGATTCTTTATCCACTATACTAGTATTTAAGTGATTGGTGCAGACCCCGTTGCGCCGGCACTTCAGTTCCTGAAGGAACTAGACGAGGAGGTCAGTTGTCGGATAAGGATTTACGGATCAATGAACAGATTCGAGTACGGGAAGTTCGTCTCATTCGGGATGAGGGTGAGCAGCAGGGAATTATTCCTACCCTGGAAGCGCTGGCGATTGCGAGGGCACAAGGTCTTGATCTGGTGGAAGTTGCCCCTCAGGCGGCTCCACCGGTAGTCAAAATCATGAATTATGGTAAGTTCAAATTCGAGAATGAAAAGAAGGTCCGGGATTCAAAAAAGAAGCAGAAGCTGTTGAAACTCAAAGAAATTCGTATGCAGCCGAAAATCGACGAACATGATATTGAGTTTAAGTCAAAACATGTACGGGAATTTCTTGCCGAAGGTAATAAGGTTAAGGTTACCATCCGTTTTAGGGGCAGGGAACTGGCTCATACCGAACTAGGATTAGACGTCCTCAAAGATGTACTGAAACGTATTGAAGGGGAATATGTGATGGATAAGCCGCCGGCCATGGAAGGCCGGTTTATGTCTATGGTCGTGAGCCCTAAGTCCAAAAAATAAGGATGTAACTATAACCTTAATACTTATATAGAACTATCTAAAACGTACGAAAGGGTTAAAACCTGTTGTTTTGACTTTAAGGGAAACCCCTGCCGGGTCATGGTAGCATACCAAAAGCGCAGGGGCTTCTTTGTTCAAAGACTACCAGTGCCTACTACTGATTTTTTAACTATTTTTTGATATATTGTAGAGAAGATAGTGAAAAACACCGTTTTGAGGTATGCAGTTTCTAGGGTATTTTGCTATATTAAAGAAGATTTTACAGTGAGGGTAACATGATGCCAAAAATGAAGACCAAAAAAAGCGCTGCCAAGCGTTATTCTTTTACAGGAACGGGGAAGGTAAAATATAAAAAACAGAACCTTCGTCATATCCTTACCAAGAAGTCAAGCAAACGGAAGCGGAATCTCCGCCATGCCGGTATATTGTCCACTGACAATGTGCAGACAATTAAAAAGCGATTATTGCCTTACGGATAGGAGAAGTATGGTATGTCAAGAGCAGTAGACGGTTCAAGAAGAAAGGACCATCGAAAAAAAATCCTTAAACAGGCCAAGGGCTATTGGGGACGCCGTCATTCAAACTACAAAACCGCTAAAGATGCGGTTGCTAAAGGGCTTTTTTATGCCTACCGAGATCGAAGAGATCGGAAAGGCGATTTTAGGCAGCTTTGGATCATTCGTATTAATGCGGCTTGCAGGGGAGAAGGACTTTCTTATTCCCGGTTCATTGCCGGCCTCAACAAGGCCGGTATAAGTATCAACCGGAAAGCCCTTGCTTTTCTCGCGGTTGAGGACATCGCGGCTTTTAAGGCGGTGGTATCTCAGGCTAAAATGGCATTAGGGGCTTAACCATGGGAACATTGGATCACGTCAAATTATTGGAAACCAAGGTGGTCAGTACCTTGGATTTGGTGAAGCGGCTAACCGAGGAAAACAGATACCTAAAAGAACAGACTCAGGCCCAGAAAATACGGACCGAACAATTGGAACAAGTGATTCAGGGCTTTAAAGAAGATCATGCTCTTATTGAGGAGGGAATCCTTTCGGCGCTCAATCGGCTCAACCAGCTTGAAGATGATGCCATGGAAACCAACGAAGCCCCTCCTCATATTGATACGGGGGAGACGGATCAGGCTGTGCATCAGTCCTAAGAGGTGTTCATGTCAAAAGGTGGTCAATCTTCAAAAAACCTTCGATTTACGAAAAATGATTTGCGGATCGAACTGTTGGGGACCTCTTTTTCTATTGCTGCTGAGGAAAATCCCGTGTATCTTGAAAGCATCCTTAACAATTACCGTTTAGCCCTTGAAAGTACGCAAAATTCAACGGGCTTACGGGATCCCCTAAAAATTGCCATTCTCACGGGATTTTTACTCTGTGATGAAATCCAAAGAATATTCGCCCGGGAAGCAGCGGAGCAAGAGGCCGAAGCGCGTGAAGCCGAACAGATTACGTTGAATTTGATTGCCCGTATTGACGAAATGTTATCCTATGAACCTTAACAAGGAACCTTAGGGTATGGTATGAACCGCATTTTTAGACTTACTAATTCCATCAAGCATTATGACTGGGGATCCCCGAAATGGATTCCTCAGTTATTGGGTGTAGTAAACCCTGAAGGACTTCCCTGGGCGGAATTGTGGATGGGAATTCATCCACAAGGACCGTCCCTCACCGAGTATGAAGGGGCTATGGTGCCGATATCCGCCTTAATAGCCCAAGATCCTTGTTTGTATGTAGGTCCAGCAGTACAACGGGCTTTTGGGACCCTCCCGTTCTTGTTTAAGCTCTTAGCTGCAGCAAAGCCCCTTTCCATTCAAGCCCACCCCAATAGGGAGCAGGCGCAAAGCGGCTGGGAACGGGAAAATCAACTTGGCATACCCCTTACCGCGCCGGAGCGGAATTACAAAGATCCCTATCATAAACCGGAAATTATCGGTGCTTTGAGTCCTTTCAAGGCCCTTTGTGGATTCCAAGAACCTGAACAGATTGTTCAGGGCTTGGCTGCTTTTTCTCAGGCAGCTCCAGAACCGCTGTACACGGCGCTCAATACGCTGGCTCAAACCCTTGATCCGGCTGCCCCAAGCCTCAAGGCATTCCTCCAAGGGCTTTTTGCGCTTCCCCCAGCAGTCCGGCAGGAATTAAGCGCCTATGGAAGAAACCGTAAAGATGGGCTTATCCAGGAATATCCTGCATATAAGGACGCATGGAAGCTCATTGCCTATTTTGCGGACCTATACCCAGGGGATCCTGCAGTGATTGCTCCCCTGTATCTTAACCGGATCGATCTCAAGCCTGGGGAAGGAATTTACCTTCCTGCTGGGGTGCTTCACGCCTATATCAGCGGTTTTGGGGTTGAACTTATGGCAAACTCAGACAACGTACTACGCGGGGGCTTGAGTTCCAAGCATCTGGATACCCCGGAGCTTGTACGCATCCTTGAGTTTTCCCCGTTTCATCCCCAGATCCTAAAGCCCCAAGGCTCACGGTATCCAAGTCCGGCACAAGAATTCTCCTTGTGGGTAATGGAAGGCCAGGGAAACCAGGTACAACATCCAGATATCCTTCCTTTGATCCTTATCGTAACCCAGGGGAAACTGCACATCATCTGTTTTGAAGGAACAGAGGAAAAAGCATGGAGCCTCAATCCAGGGGAATCGGTATTTATCCCTGCAGGCAAGCCGGAAAACCTTCATTTTAGCGGAACCTATACCCTCTATGGAGCTGGACCCGGTTCCTTATAGGAGCCACCAAACTTGGATTTTAGTTTTAGCTGTTTTTTTGAGGAGGAATAAAAATGCTGAATTTCACGTTGGGACAACCGGTAAATGTGCTGTTCGGAGAAGGTTCGATCAAGCAGCTCGGTGAATTGGTAACGTCGGCGGGTTATACGAAACCGCTTGTCGTCTATGATGCCGGCGTTAAGGGAGCAGGCATCGTGGATAAGGCCATTGATTCCCTGAAAGAGGCGGGGATCGGTTTTGTAACCTATGACAAAGTACAGTCGGATCCGCCGTTAAGTCAAATAGAAGAGGGTTATGAGTTCTGCGTCAAGGAGAAATGCGACTCCATTATCGGTGTCGGAGGCGGAAGCAGCATCGACACCGCGAAGGGAATTAATATCCTGCGTTTCAATCCCGGCCCGCTTCTGCAGTACACGGTGTTGGGCAGTCCGATGAATCGTTGCTTGGGACTCATTGTTATTCCGACAACGGCGGGTACGGGAAGCGAAATGTCCGACGGCGTAATCGTTACGGAACCTGGCGGCGCGAAAATGGCGATCCTGAATTCCATGGACTCCGCCGAGTACGCGATCATCGATCCCGTTCTCTATGTGGGTATGCCGCCCGATCTTACCAGAATGACCGGCGTTGACGTTGTGGCTCACGCCGCAGAGTCTCATATGACGCTCAAGTCAAATCTCGCGACAAGCATAATATCCGAAAAAGTACTCGAAATTGCCGTTGAGTGGTTGCCTATAGCAGTCAATGACGGGAAAAATAGGGAGGCGCGGTCATATATGGCGGCGGCGGCTTCCCTCGGGGGCTGGGCGTTGAATATGTGCGGCGCGTTGGCCGGACATTCGTTTGGTCATGTGCTGGGCGCCAAGTTTAAACTGCCCCACGGCGCCGCCTGCGGATACGCTTTGCCGCATGTACTGGAATACAACGCAAAGTTGGTTCCCGCAAAGGTGAAACGCATCGGAAGTATCATAGGCGCGAACTATAAAGGAAATGAAACACCGGAAGAGATCGGCGCCAAGGCCCGTGACGCTGCGTTTGATTTTATTAATAACAAGGTGGGTCTGAAGCCGATTACCGCGTACAACGCTCATATAGATAAAAGTCTTATCCCCGAAGTGGCGGAAGGCATAGCCGGAGAGCTTTGTATGGGATTGAATCCCGCGCCCATGAAGATCGACGAGATTATAGGTTATCTTGAAAAAATATTGGCGTAACAGGTCAATAAAAGAAAAGAAGAGAGAGGAATGAAAATACTGGTGGATGCTGATTCATGCCCCCGTGCGACCCGGGAAGTGGTGTTGCGGGCTACCCAGAGAACCAGGATAGACGCGATCTTTGTGGCAAACCGTCCTATTCCCGGTTTAGCCGGAGACACCGCAGTGATGGATCTTTGTCCTTTTAGAGAAGGAGCTGCGGATGATCGTATCGTCGAATTAGCCCGTCCCGGAGACGTGGCGGTAACCCGGGACATCCCTTTGGCCTGCCGCTTGGTGGAAGGATCGATCCGAGTCATCGACGACCGGGGGCGGGTGTATACCCAGGAAAACATACGGGAACAACGTTCCCGAAGGGATTTTATGTGTGGCTTGGCGGAAAACGGCCTCATTGAAGGACGCATCCGCACGTACGGCAAACGAGAACTCAAAGCCTTTGCAGATAGTTTTGATAGGATCTTATCCCAGCTCATCCGGGAAAATCCGTCCCTGGGTATGTCCGGTTAATGCAAGACCTGGGATTTCAAGACCCCATAAAATTGCAGATCGATCTCATTTTTAATCGTCTGCTGTAAGGTTAATAATATTTCCGCCGAGGAAGGGATACGCGTCTCTTTTCCCTCGATCGTGTTGCCTGTTGTTTGCTTGTCTTGTAAGGCAGGGAGCAACAGTTGGTATACCTCCACCTGCAGTACCCCGGCGAGTTTCACCATGGTCTTGTCACTTACCCATATACGGCACCCCTCAATATCGTTCACGGTTTGCGCGGAAAGTTCTGCAGCTTTGGCCAGCTTTTCCTGGGATATACCCAGGACTTTTCGCCGGTGTTTAATATTCATAGACAAGATATTCCGTAATGATTCCGATTCTTTACTCATGGTTGTTCTAAACCCCTTATATTGATTGCACTGTTTGCTTAATACGGTACTCGGTAATCATAAGAATTGACAACTTGTTAAAAACAATACT
>JAISBK010000030.1 GCA_031266255.1 Treponema sp. | reverse complement strand
TTAAAACCGCTAAAAGGAGTTTGTATGAAAAGCATTAAAGTACGGTTTTTTTGTATGACGGTTGGATGGGCCTTGCTCTGCGCCGTTCTTTCAGCCTGCGGCGGCAGCCCGGCCCCTGTCTCCACTCAACCCCCGGCAGGTAAGATGGACGCCCCTATGCTGGTTCCCGTCTCCGCGCAATCCGTCGGCCCGGCGGACGAGTTGGACGCGGCAATCCGGGCGGCGTCGGATTACCTCAACCAGCGGCTTCCCAAGGGGAACAAGCTGGTGGTCCTCAACGTCCAGTCGGAGTTTCCGGCCCTGTCGGAGTATATTATCGACGAACTTATAGCCAACACCGTGAACGACCGGGTTTTTTCCGTGGTGGACCGGCAGCAGCTCAACACAATTCGGGCGGAACTGGAATTCCATGCGTCCGGAGAAGTGAGCGACGAGTCCGCCCAAAGCATCGGGCAGATGCTGGGCGCGCAGAGCATCATTTCCGGCGCGGTTTCCCGGATAGGCGACTTGTACCGTCTGCGGGTCCGAGCCTTGAGCGTACAGAGCGCCCAGATTGAAGGCCAGTTTAACCGGAATATTCCCGACGGCCCCACGATTGCAGCGCTGGTGCGGAGCCAGGCGACGGGGTATGGTGGCGAATCTCAGGGGAGCGCTGCCCGGAGTACAAGTCCGACGGTTCCAGCCGGAGTGGCTCCGGCAAGCGCGGCGGCGCAGCCTGCTCCTCCGGCTGCGGACTACAAGATTGGACAGAGAGGCCCCGCGGGCGGCTTTGTGTTCTATGACAATGATCCCCCTCCGGTTTCCCAGGCAGCGCCGACGACCCAGACCTATACGGTTGGGAAGAATGGGCCTGCCGGGGGATTGACCTTCTACGACAACGAACCCAGGGTGATTCTGGCAGCCGCGCCGATAAATCCATCGGTTGTCTACAAGGTGGGGGACAAGGGGCCCGCGGGCGGCATCATCTTCTATGTCAATCCTTCCGCTTCGGACGGCTGGCGCTATCTGGAAGCCGCGCCCGCCTCTACGGAGGGGGCAAAAATCGCCTGGAGCGCTGTGTCCAAAACTTCTGATTTAAAGGGAACAAATGTCTCTATAGGGGCCGGAAAACAGAATACCCAGGCTATAGTTAATTATTCGCTCAATAACGGGGTGAGTTTTCGTGCGGCAATGGTATGCGACAACCTTACGTCAGGCGGGTATGACGACTGGTTTTTGCCGAGCAAAGGCGAATTAAATCTCATGTTTGTGTATTTGAAAGAGGCGGGGATTGGCAGTTTTAAGGGGGATTGGTATTGGTCTTCGTCTGTGAACAATAACGGCTATGTATGGGCTCAGCAATTCAACGATGGATCACAAGGCGACGCTTACCCTTTTGGCGGCGAGAATAGGAGTGAACATTTGGTCCGTGCCATACGCCAGTTTTAGCGGATAACATAACCCGGCCTTACATTGGATACGAGCCGGTTAAGAAAAGCGGGTGCAGTTGCGGCACCGTAAAGCCGCATCGGGCGCCGGATTGGGTGACCAATCAGCACCAGATTGCAGGGAACGCGCCGAAGGCGCGTTCAAATATCTAGATAAAAGATACGAGAGGCGGATATGACATAGTTTTTCACAGGGTAAGCATGGCTCAGGCTTCAGAGGATTAGGATATTCAGTATACAGAATTCGGGCGTATACGGCATTAAAAAATGAAATCTAAACGTATAACAAAAACGTTGTTACCAGTGTAAAGGAGCAGAAGATGGTAAAGAAAAGAGGTTTGGCATCCTATATCCTATTGTCAATGATTACAGGTGGGATATATGGTTTGTGGAGAATTCATGTTCTGGCAAGAGATATGAATTTGATATGTGAGGGAGATGGGAAAAAGACCCGGGGCTTTTTGGCTTTTGTCTTTTTTGGACTCATCACCTTTGGTATTTATGATTTGGTCTGGTTATACGCGGTGGGAGACCGCTTGCAGGATAATGCCAAACGGTACAACCTTACTTTTAAAGAAGGTGGTGGTACGGTTTTATTGTGGTTTTTGTTAGGGGCGTTGATAGTTGTTGGTCCATTCATAGCACTGCATATTGTATTTAAAAATACAAATGCCTTGGCAGATGAATACAACAAAACCTATGAGGTTGTTGCCGCTTAGTAAGAAGATCACCTTGGGCATTTACTCGTTCTGGTCAACCAGAAACCAGATCAGGCGAGGTCTTGTGCGCAGACGCACACGGCCCCGCCTTGTTTTTGCATCAATTCATCATGGACACCTTATGCTACTTTATGCCAGCTTCTCATTCAAAGCATCCTGTAAGACCCTGGACAGGCTCAAACCGGACTGCACCGCCTTATCGTCCATCCATTTGGGGATACTGACCGTCCGTTTAACTGCCCGGCTATCCTTCACCTCCGCGCAGATGAGATTCACAAAATCTCCATTAGACGTTTTCACCGCTTGAACAGATGAGGCTGAAGGTATCTCCTGCTTCTTGTCGATGAGATAGCTTATCCACTGGGCTAACGCTGACTGAGCCATATACAGGGCATTGCCGAGACTCTTCCCTTCACTGATACAACCGGGCAGATCAGGATAGCTAATAGCATAACTTCCATCTTCATTTTTGTGAAAAATTACGGGATAAACATACTCCATACGGTTATATGCTCCTATTCACCTTGTGTCTCTCGTATTAATATATTACGTAAATTACGTATTGTCAAAAACGGAATACGCCGTTACAGGAAATGCAAAAGGCCCCTGGCACCAAGAAACCTATGTCAAGACTAACCAAAGCTGAATACGAAACCCTCGAAGACAAAATTACGCGCAATCCGCCCGATGTTGACCGGGAAAGACGGCGGGAGTATATTCGAAACATGGATGAAATTGTTGCCGAGTTTAACAAGTCCGCATTTAGACACTATCTCAGCAAGGAGGACATTCTGCACGCCTTCCGGTCACCTCTGTACAACGGACCAATAGAGGGGGTGAACTACAAGGATAAATACTTGCGGCTGGGCGTTGATCGGGCGGGAAATCTGATCGAAATCGTCTATCATGAGATAGATGAGCGCACTTACCTCATCTTCCACGCCATGAAGTGCCAGAATAAATACAATCGTTTGCTTAATTAAATACAATTGTTTGTTTAAATAAAGTCATTGCTTATAATCCATAGGAGAAACCCATGTCAAGACTAACCGAAGCTGAATACGATGCCCTCGAAGACGAAATTACGCGTAATCCGCCCGATGTTGACCCCGCCAAGTCCCGCCACCCGGTGCGTATGGTGGTTGTGGACGATTTTTCCGCCGAGTGGCTCCGCGCCAAGGCGGAGGCGGGGCATACGACACCCACGAAAATTATTCATACCCTGGTAGCACATGAGTTGGCGGGTACTGAGGCGTAGGCCAACGCGGATGTACCAAAATGGTAAATACACACCTGACCCCGGTCCGCTTTCTAAACTGAGCATTGCTGCTCAATTTATACAGGTTATTGCATACTGATCCTTTATCGTGGCATACTAGGGAAAAATGGTAATTGCTGTATTATGAGAAGGAGCCAATCATGGGTGAATACGGGGAGGGGGCAGATCAGCGCCCCCAATTTTTGGATCAGGGCCTATACCGGCAGGAAGATGAACATGATTCTTGCGGCATAGGATTCGTTGCGGATATTAAGGGGCGTGCTTCCCATAGTATTGTCCAACGGGGCCTTGCTGTTTTGGAACGGATGGAACACCGGGGAGCGGAAAGCGCGGACAACAAGACCGGCGACGGTTCCGGGATCCTCGTGCAGATTCCCCATGATTACTATAAAAAGGTGATTCCTGATCTTCCACCGGCTGGAACATACGGTACTGGTTTGGCCTTTCTTCCCGGCCCTGAAACCCATGCTGCCGCAACCGAACACCACTCCCGGATCCTGGACCTTATAGCAGAAATCGCGGATCATACCGGGTTTAAGACCCCCTTGTGGCGGGACGTACCGCTTACCGGAGATGCCGCAGGCGCAATTGCCCGATCCGTAGAGCCAGTGGTGAAGCAGCTCGTGCTCATACCCCAGGATGCGGAAACGCAAGCTCCGATTCCAGGGGAAGGGGTTACCGATCTTGAATTCAAGCTCTATCTCTTTCGGAAAAAACTGGAGAAGGTCCTGGCTGCACACCCGCGTGGAGGATCCGTGTACTTCCCCTCCCTTTCTTCCCGGATCATCGTGTATAAGGGTATGCTTATGCCTACTCAGCTTAAAACCTATTACCCTGAACTCCAAGATGAAGCCCTGAAGAGTGCGGTAGCCCTGGTTCATTCCCGGTTTTCCACTAATACCTTCCCCAACTGGCCCCTGGCCCAGCCCTTTCGCCTAGTGGCTCATAACGGCGAAATTAACACGGTTAAGGGAAACCGTTTCTGGATGCAGGCACGACAAGCCCTCTTCGCTCATCCCCGGTTTGGCCCGGACCTTCAGGATCTGCTGCCGGTGATTGAACCGGACAAGAGTGACTCCGCCAGTTTCGACAATGTGCTTGAACTGTTGGTCATGTCAGGCCGGAGCCTCCCCCATGCCCTGATGATGCTGATCCCTGAATCTTGGAACGACAAGAACCCCATTCCCCAGGGTCTCAAGGACTTTTATGCATACCATGCCTGTATGATGGAGCCTTGGGATGGCCCTGCCTCCCTGGTATTCTGTGATGGCCGGTATGTGGGAGGTACGCTGGATCGGAATGGTCTGCGGCCGTCCCGGTACACCATTACTAAAGATGATCTCATCGTGATGGCCTCTGAAACCGGTGTACAAGATTTTGATCCTGCTGAAGTGGTCTATAAAGGACGGCTTCTCCCTGGAAAACTGCTCCTTGTGGACCTCAAAGAGGGACGGATCATCCCTGATGCGGAGGCCAAACAGGAGGTGTACCAGAAAAAACCCTATTCCGCCTGGACCAAGCAGATCATCACGCTACCGCAAACCGAAGCCCCGGAGCTTTCCCCGGCTTTGTCCCCAGGACAGACCCTGTTCATG
The DNA here is from genome assembly GCA_031266255.1 of Treponema sp. GTDB lineage: Bacteria > Spirochaetota > Spirochaetia > Treponematales > Breznakiellaceae > JAIRLU01. The sequence continues at coordinate 15,211 of JAISBK010000030.1, read as the reverse complement.
GAGTGGGCCGCAGGTTATACCCGAGAAGACCAGGAACGGCTCCTTATCCCCATGATGGAAACCGGCCAAGAACCGACCAGTTCTATGGGAACCGACACCCCCTTGGCGGTCTTTTCTGACAAGAGTCAGCGGGTCTACGGGTATTTTAAGCAGGTCTTCGCGCAAGTAACGAACCCGCCTATTGATTCCATCCGGGAAGACCTCGTGATGACCCTGACGAGCTTCGTAGGTCCTCAAGAGAACCTCTTGGATGAGACTGAGGCCCATTGCCGCAGGATCAAGGTGCTGAATCCCATCCTCACCCCGGATGATTTAGCCCGTCTCAAGGCGCTCAAGCCTGAAGTGTTTAGTGCCCGGACGTTGGACGCCACGTTTTACATTGCCTCTACGGGTATACCCGCGGCAAGCACCCTTGAATCTACCCTGGATAGGCTGGTTACCGAGGCAATTAAGGCGGTTCGGGAAGGAGCTTCGTTGGTGATCTTGTCTGATCGGGCGAGTCTGGTTCCCGAAGCAGGGCGCTGCGCGGTACCAACCCTTTTGGCGGTAGGCGCGGTGCATCATGGGCTTATTCGGGAAGGTTTGCGGATGCGCGGTTCTATCATCATTGAGTCTGCCGAGCCCCGGGAGATCATGCACTTTGCCCTGCTCTTTGGGTATGGTGCGGATCTCATCGTGCCTTACGGTGCCCTAGCATCTATCGCGCTTATCTGCCAAGGGCCTGAAGGCAAGCGAGTGGGAGACTTCGCCCATGCAGGAAAACAGTACCTCAAGGGTCTGCAAAAAGCCATGCTCAAAGTCATGTCCAAAATGGGAACCAGTACCCTCCGTTCCTACCGGGGCGCCCAGGTGTTTGAGGCGGTGGGTCTGGGCGAAAAAGTCATTGCCACCTGTTTCCCGGGTACGGTGAACCGGATCAACGGTGCAGGATTCCCGGAATTGGAAGCAGAGGCAGTGGCAGTGTACCAAGCTGCTCGGGAAGCCTACGCCAAGACCGAGGGTAGGGTAAGCGAATCGGATCCGGTTGCCGGCCTTCTCCCTGGAGTAGGCCAGTACCGGTGGCGCAAAAACGGGGAAAACCATGCGTGGAACCCTGAAACCATCCATCTGCTGCAGTGGGCGGTCCGTACCGGGGATTTTGCCAAATTTAAGCAGTTTTCTGGGTCCGTCAATACCCTGAACCAGAACCCTCATGTTATCCGGGGCCTCCTGGACTTTGCACCAGTGGGTACGGTCCCAGGAGGCCCTACGGATCCGGTTCCCTTGGAAGAAGTGGAAAGTGTACAAGCCATCATGAAACGTTTCACCACAGGGGCTATGTCCTTTGGTTCTATCTCTCGGGAAGCCCATGAGACCATTGCTACCGCCATGAACTCCATCAAGGGCAGATCCAATTCCGGGGAAGGAGGGGAGAACCCGGAACGCTTCCCGGTTCGTTCTGATGGGACCTGGACCCGGAGTGCCATCAAACAAGTCGCTTCAGGCCGTTTCGGGGTTACCAGTGAATACCTGGCCAATGCAGAGGAACTGCAAATCAAAATCGCCCAGGGAGCCAAGCCCGGTGAAGGAGGGCAACTGCCCGGGCATAAGGTGGACGCCCTCATTGCCAAGACCCGGTATTCCACTCCGGGGGTTACCCTCATAAGTCCCCCTCCTCATCACGACATCTATTCTATAGAAGATTTAGCGGAACTTATCTTTGACCTTAAAAATGCCAACCCTCTGGCCCGGATCAGTGTGAAGCTCGTATCTGAAAGCGGGGTGGGTACTATTGCCGCAGGGGTTGCTAAAGCCCATGCGGACAACATCCTCATCTCCGGCTATGACGGAGGAACCGGAGCCAGTCCTCAGAGCAGCATACGCCACGCTGGGCTGCCCTGGGAAATCGGCCTTGCCGAGACTCATCAGGTTTTGGTCCGCAATGGTCTGCGGGGCCGAGTACGGCTGCAAACCGACGGCCAGCTCAAAACCGGCCGGGATATGGTCATCGCAGGGATGCTGGGGGCTGAAGAGTTCGGCTTTGGTACCGCGACCCTTATTGTTTTGGGTTGTGTGATGATGCGGAAGTGTCACGAAAACACCTGTCCTATGGGACTTGCTACCCAGGACCCGGCGCTGCGGGCGCGGTTTTCCGGTAAAAGCGAATACCTCATCAACTACTTCCGGTTTGTCGCAGAAGAAACCCGGGAAATCATGGCCTCTCTGGGATTCCGCCACTTTGATGAGCTCATCGGCAGACCGGATTTCTTGCAGCAGCGCCCCAGCGGTAAGCCCAAGTCCGCAGCAGTGGACCTTTCTCGGCTCCTCTACAAGGCAGAAGGTCCTGCTGACCTGCCCGGGGGCAAGGAAACCCACTGCGTCCAAGATCAGATTCACCGGATTAAAAACGTACTTGATCGTAAACTCATCGACCAATGCCTCGCCGCCCTGGACAAGAAGATCCCCACGGCCCTGCAATTTCCTATCCGTAACACCGACCGGGCAGTAGGAGCTATGCTCTCCTACGAGGTATCCAAACGCTTTGGCGGCCAGGGTTTACCTGAGAACTTCGTAACCGTGGACTTTTCCGGGTCTGCAGGCCAGAGTTTCGGCGCTTTTCTTGCCAAAGGCATCACCTTCCGGCTTGCTGGGGACACCAACGACTACCTGGGGAAGGGACTTTCCGGAGGCCGGATCGTGGTGGCTCCTCCTGCTGGTTCTTCCTTCAAGACCGAAGAGAATATCATCGTAGGGAACACCGTACTCTATGGCGCTACTTCTGGAGAGCTTTACGCTGCGGGGGTAGCCGGGGAACGGTTCTGTGTGCGGAATTCCGGGGCCATCGCGGTGGTAGAAGGTGCAGGGGATCACTGTGCCGAGTACATGACCGGTGGCAGGCTCATTGTGCTTGGCAAGGTAGGCAGGAATTTCGCCGCAGGTATGTCCGGGGGCATTGCGTATGTTCTGAATCGAGATGGAAACTTCGAGTTCTTTTTGAACAAAGGCATGGTAGAATTATCCGGGCTTGACAACGAAGAAGACGCGGGGTTTGTCAAGGACACCATTATGAAACATATCTACTGGACCGGTTCAGCCTATGCCAAAGCTATCCTTGAGCACTGGGCTGATTTCAGGCCCCGGTTCATCAAAGTTCTACCGGTAGAATACAAATGGGCTTTACAGCAGATGAAGTTAGCAGAACTGGACCGAAAACTCTTTGAAATTCGTGAAAAAGAAGACCTCACCGAGCGTGCCTAACACACCTGCGGTGGGCGTAGTGGGGGCGGCGTACGTTGAAGAGCGGTATACGTCCCTTCGTTCCTGTTTCTAGAGATGCGTTGTTTCATATACTGGGGGGTGATCCTGGGTGTTTTGGGTAAGCCTACAATACCAGCGGCGAAGTACGCGGGCGTTCCTTAGTGGACGCCGGACTCACCCAAGTACGCCGCATGAGAAGTAAGGTAAAAAAGGTAAAAAAGGTAAAAAAATGAAGAGAACGATTTTAATTATTGAAGATGATAGGGATATTCAGGATATGCTCTCGTTTGCTATGCAGAAAGAAGGCTGGAAACTGCTCATGGCTTCAAGTGGCGAGCAGGGTTTGGAACTGCTGCGATCGGTTCCTCGGGAAACTGAGGCCTGCATTATCCTTGATATTATGCTTCCGGGTATGGACGGGTTGAGGGTCCTGAAAAAACTTAAAATGGAGGGACCTTTTAGGAGCATTCCGGTTATTATGACCACTGCTCGGGGAGAAGAAGCGGACATTGTGGCAGGACTGGAATTGGGGGCGGATGATTATGTAGTAAAACCCTACAGTCCCAAGGTACTCATCGCCCGAATCCGGGCTGCCCTGCGAAGGATTGAAGAATCGACGCAAGCCCCTGGGGAAAAAACCACATGGCAACAGGGAAACCTGAGGTTGGATGCTGCCCGGCATGAGGTCCATTACGGTGAAACTCCGCTCGATCTTTCTGCAACGGAATTCGCCCTGTTGCAGCATTTTCTGGCTCATCCCGACCGGGTATTCTCCCGAAACCACCTGATAGCCGCGATCCGGGGGCCTGATTATCCGGTAACTGACCGTTCCGTAGATGTGCAGATCCTGGGGCTGCGGAAAAAGCTGGGAGAAGCCGGGGATATGATTGAAACCATCCGGGGCGTGGGTTACCGCTTTAAAGGCACGATTAACCCTGAGGTGTCTTCCTAGGAACACGAGGACGATGAAAACCCTCTTCACCGCAAACCTCCGGGTGCTGCTCATAAGCGTGGTGAGTATGGTGCTGGTCTTTACCGGAGTGGTTCTGCTCTGCATGAATTCCCTGTATTATGAAATGAACATCCGTAATCTGCGGGATACCGCCCGGCTCCTGCTGCCCTTGTTTATGAAGCCCGATCAAGAATCTGGAGCAGGAATGGTCTCCTTGGGGGATACACCCTATCGTTTTACCCTGATTCGGCAGGATGGAATGGTCATGGCGGATTCGCATCTTGATGCTTCCAGGGATATAGAGAACCACCAGGAACGGCCCGAGGTCAAGGCAGCCCTGGCAGGCAGGGAAGGAAGTGCGCGCCGGAATTCGAGTTCCCTGGACTTACCGTTCCTCTACGTCGCGCTGCCGGTTTACGACTCAGCGGGGAATATCTGGGGGGCGTTTCGCCTGTCCCAGCACGTCCCAAATTTCTGGCAGCGCCTTGCCTCCATTACCAGGCCTTTCCTGTTCCTGGTAGCCCTGGTTACCCTGGTCGCAGGGGGCATGGTGTATCTTTTTTCCCGATCTCTTTCCCGCTCGGTGAACCGCCTCCTGGGGATTGCCCAAGCGGTTACGGATAATCCCCAGGATGTGGCTATACGTACCTCCTCTCAGGACATCAAGGAATGGATCTTGCTGGAAAGGGCATTATGCGACATGGCCGCGGAATTGTCCTCCCGGATAAGCCAGGCCCAGGCAGAAGGCCGGCGGCTTGAAACCATTCTGAACGGCATGAGCGAAGCGGTCCTGGCTATGGATACCAAGCTCATGCTTCACTTGGTCAATCCCAAGGCTCGTGAGGTGTTTGCGCTGGGGGAAACCACTTGTCCCCTTTCCCTATTGGCCGCAACCCATTCCACTGAACTTGAGGCCGCGGCTCAACAGGTGCTGATCCACAAGGCTGCAGAGAAACTGCACATCACCCTGCACGGTACAGTCGGGGCCCAGCACTTTCTGGTTTTTGCCGCGCCCCTCATGACAGATAAGGACCAGATCAGATCTGAGGGAGTGGTCATGGTGATGAGCGATATTACCCGACTGGTTAAACTGGAGCAGGTACGCACGGATTTTGTGGCCAATGTTTCTCACGAACTGCGCACCCCTATTCAGTTGGTAAAAGGCTTTTCTGAAAACCTGCTGGACACTCCTCTGGATGATCCTTTGGAGATTCGTCATGGTCTTGGAATCATGGCAAAAAACGCCCAGGGTATGGAGAACCTTATCAACGACCTTTTGACCTTGATGCGGCTTGAGGATGAGCGGATCCCCCGGCCTGGTATGGAGGAACAGGATATAGGTTCCCTGCTTGAGGAAGCCTGTGAGGCAGTCTCCCTTCAGGCAAAGAAGAAAGCTATACGCCTTACCGCGTATTGTCCTGTAGGACTTACTGCCAAGGTCTACGGTTCTTTTATTATCCAGGCTATGATCAACCTGCTGGATAATGCAGTGAAGTATTCCCCCCCAGGCTCACTGGTGTGGGCCAGGGTTTTTACCACCGATGCAGACTTGTGTATCCAGGTAGGGGATAGGGGCATGGGTATTCCTGGGGAACATCTGGAACGGGTATTTGAACGATTCTACCGGGTTAACCATGCCCGCAGCCGTGAAGCCGGTGGAACCGGCCTGGGGCTTTCCATTGTCCGCCATATTGTCCTGATGCATCAAGGCAGGGTAGAAGTGGAAAGTCATGCAGGAGAAGGGTCGGTATTCAGCATTATCCTGCCCTGGGAACCCCTGGAGAAACAGGATACCTGCCGAGATTCATAACAAAATCCTAGTATTATTAACATACTCATATTACAAAAGCCGCTTACGCATAAACTAATAAAGCATGAATGGTGTCCTGAGATCGCATTTTGTCCCGGGAGTAGAGACCAGGGGATAAGGAGCGTCCATGCCCAATCAATTTTTTCATAGTAACGTAGCCATTGTTCCGGCTAACCAGGGGTATCTGCCGCGGCCCTTGGTATGCCAATTATTGGAAAAAGCCATACACAGCCCGCTTATTACCGTGGTTGCCGGGGCAGGGTATGGTAAAACCCAAGCGGTTTATGCGTTTTTACAGGAATATAATGGGGTTACTACCTGGCTCCAGCTCTCAGAAACAGATAACCTAAGAGCCAGGTTTTGGGAAAATTTTATCCGGGCTATTTCTTTGTCTAATAAACACTTCGCCGCCCAATTAGCGGAGATTGGCTTCCCAGAGACTGAACGGCAATTCGACAGATACCTCACCGTTCCTAACGAAGCGCTTAACCCGGACCTAAAATATATCCTTGTGTTCGATGATTTCCATCATATCCACGATGACGGGATTTTGCGTTTTGTGGAACGTTCGGTCAATATACCGTATCTCAATAGTACGACTATCATTATTTCCCGTGTCGAACCTGCTATAAACACCATACCCCTTCTTTCCAAAGGACTGTTAGTCAACATAAGCGAAGAGGATCTCCGTTTCAGTCAAGATGAAATAAACGATTATTTTCGCATCCAGCAGATTAAACTGTCCCCTGGGATGGTATCCGCCATTTATCAGGATACCGAAGGATGGGCCTTTGCCATTAACCTCTTAGGCTTAGCCATAAAACACGATCCTGCCGGTACCGGGTATGCCCGGTCTTCCATGAAACTGAATATTTTTAAGCTGATTGAACATGAAATATGGGGAACCCTATCTCCTGACTTGCAGCATTACCTTATTAAGCTCTCCCTCATTGACCGATGGCCCCGGGAACTGCTGGCAGCATTGACCAGCGATAAGGGTCTCATTGAGGCAATGGAACGGATAGGTTCCTTTATTCGCTTTGATTCCTATTTAAATGCCTACCGGATCCACCATCTGTTTCTGGAATATTTGAGCGAAAAACAACACGAACTTTCGTGGGAGGAGAAAAAAGAGGTGTACGCCCAAGCCGCTCAGTGGTGCGGGGAAAACCAGCTCCGCATGGATGCGCTCAGTTATTATGAACGGATAGGAGATTACCAGCATATTATTACGATAAGCTACACCTTTCCCCAAATCATGGCCAATGATATTGCCGCCTTCCTGTTGGAACTATTAGACCGGGCGCCAAAGCATATCTACGAGTGCTACACCAACGCCTATGCGGTTCGCACCCGGCTCCTTTTGAACCTGGGGAAGTTTCAGCAGGTGTTTTCAGAATTGAACGCCATAAAAGAACAGTTTGAACCCCGGCCGTTCTCAGCCTTTAATTGCTATGTGTTATATGGCTGCTATAATAACCTGGGGTTTCACAGCTTAATCACCTGTATAGATACCCGTCGCTATGATTTTGTGCAGTATTTTGAGCAAGCAAACCACTGCTTCTTGACCGGTAAGTTCAGCGCTTCTGCCGGGCCGGTAAATAGTACGACCATCGGCACCTGGGTTTGCCGGGTCAGTACTGCGGACCCCCAAGACCTGGAGCACTTTATCCAGGCCCTTACCCAGGCAGTTCCTTATATGGCTAATTGTATGGGGGGATGCGCTTATGGCATGGATGATCTTGCCCGGTGTGAAGCCGCGTATTTTAAAGGAGACATACCAAACGCAGAACAAGGTGCCGGTCAAGCCGTCTACAAGGCCCGGGACAAACACCAGTATGACATTGAGAACCGCGCGCTTTTTTTCCTCTTACGTATCGGTCTGTTTCAGGGAAACCCGGAAAAGATTGCGCATGTTTTCTCCCAATTAAACGCGCAACTAAAGGAGAAAGCGTATATATACCGGTATACCTTATATGATATTGTTATGGGCTGGTTTTATGCCCAGATAGGGCAGACCCATAAACTTGCCCCGTGGTTAAAAAATGATTTTGAGGCCAGCGATTTGAATACCCTGTTACACGGACTGGAAATTGAGGTCAAGATACAATACCAGTTATCTGAAAAACGGTATCCTGCGGTCTTGGCTCTTCTGGAAAGTCAGGAACATACCCATACCATGGGAAGATTCCTTTTTGGACAGATTAACCTAAAGATATGGGAAGCGATATGTCTGTATCATAGCAGGGAAACCCCGGGTAGTTTCAGGGCCTTGGAGGAAGCCTATAGGTTGTCCCGTTCTAATGGACTGGATATGTTCTTCATCGAAATGGGTAAAGATATGCGTACCTTGGCGAGCGCGGCCTTACAGAGCTGCCCGTGTCCGCTTCCCCGTTCATGGCTGGAAAAGATCCTGCACCAGTCATCGGCTTATGCGAAAAAGCTCGTGACGGTAACCAAGTACTACACGTCCCAGGCGCAACATGCTTCCCCGAATATGAGCCTCTCCTGGCGGGAGAAGAAAATACTCACCGGTCTTGCTCAAGGATTAACCAGGGAAGAGATTGCGGATTGCTCATCCATATCGATCAACACGGTTAAGGCAGGCATTAGCAGTGTGTATAACAAATTAGGCGCCATAAACCGGGCGGATGCCATACGCATAGCCACCATCCGAGGCATAGTAAGCACTGAGGAGTAAACCTCATCAACACGGTTTAAGGGGGCTAGACTCCCTGCATTTTCTTCTATTTCATTTGTAACTATAAAACAAGGCCGGTACTTTATAGTAATAATACCTTGCATTAAATAGGTGGAGCCGATGATGGCACGACTGTTCCAGAGAGCTGCCCTGGTATGGGGATTTTTCTTAGGGTGTTGTCCTGTTTTCCGCGGAGTAACCGAGGAAGCGGCAACCGTGCTGATCCTTTCCCTGGACCAGGCAGTGGAAGCGGCAGTGGAACAAAGTTTCAGCCTGCAAAAAAGTGCCCTGGACTTGAACGTGGCTCAGTATGCCGCAGATCATCTATGGTCTGAACTGTTCCCCGCGATAAGCCTCGGCGCCGGACTGAGTTACGGTACCCCGCTGTTTACCGGTCAAGGTTTTCAAGTAGATAAAAGCGGCCTTGGGTACAATGTTTCGGCAGGATTAAACGTGAGCTTACAAGGGGGACTGCCCAGTGCCATAAAAATCATCGAATTGGCCTACAAGAGCGAGTTGTTGAATTATGAAAATGCCCGGCAGCAGTTGGAAATTCAGGTTACCAAGACCTTTTATACCCTGTTGGCAGACCAAACCCGGCTGGATTTTCTTGCAGAAAGTCTTGATCTGGCAGAAAAGCAGCAGGAAAAAAGCAGGGTTGCCTTTGAGTATGGGCTTATCGGAGAGATGAGTTATCTGCAAACCCGGCTCAGTGTGGAAACCGCTAAGTTTGAGCTGCACAAGGGCAGAACTGCCTACGATACTACGCTGCGGGATTTTCTCTTTCTTTTAGGGTATGCGCAGACCGAGGAAAGCAGACCGGTAGTTCTGGAAGGCTCCCTGGTGATCCGGTCCTTAGATGCGGATCCTGAAACCCTGATTCTCCGCTACCTTGCCAAGCGGCCGGATATTCTGAGTATGCGTCAGCAAATTGAGCGTTTACACTACCAGGAAACCAGAACCATCCTGGATGCCCGTGCCCCTTCCTTGAGCCTTTCCGCGCAATGGCGAGGAAATGGGGGCGGGGCGGGGGATTTTTCCGATACCCTCAGCGGAAGCCTGAATCTCTCCATCCCTTTGGATCCGTGGATACCTGGTACCAAGAAAAGCCAATCTATTACAGAGGCCGGCACTGCGGTTGAAAAGGCCCGGCTGGATTTGAAAAACACCGAACATACTGCCATGTCGCAGATTCGTTCCCTTACCGCAAACTTGAGGAGTTCCTGGGCCAGTATTGAGATAGCCCGGTTCAGAGCCGAGATTGCCGAGCGAACCTATACCTTGACGGAACAGGGGTTTCAACAGGGTACGGTGGAGTTCCTGGAACTGGAAGATACCCGGCGTAAATGGGCCGAAGCCCGGCAGCAGTTGATAGACGGTGAATTGGCCTATGGACTTATGATCTTAGACCTTGCGGCCGCCTTAAACATAGACTGGAGGAGTATAGCGCAACATGGTAACGAATCCTAAGACCCGAAGCAGGGTAACCCGGACGGTAACCGGAGGAATCATCGGACTTATCCTGGTGTTTGCTGGATTGATAGGGGTTTCTTATGTGGGTAAGCAAAACGCTGCTTCAGGCACTAGAGCCCCTACTCCGGGAGGCCCGCCCTCTGGGCAAGGTCGCGGCGGCCAAGCTCAGGCCGGAGGCCAAGCCCAGGCCGGAGGCCAAGCCCAGGCTGGAAACCGGGGGCCTGGAACAAGAGCTGGGGAGCGCAATGCCATTGCGGTTCGGGTACAGGAAGTACATCTGGGGACTATCGAGAACAAGGTGGTGCTCAACGGCGATGTCCTCCCCCGAACACAGGTAGCCATCTATCCTACGGTTGCCGGGAAACTCACCGAGGCTCGCTTACAGGTAGGGGATAGGGTACAGCAGGGCGCTACCGTGGCTATGGTCGATCCTTCCCGGCCTGGGGAGATCTATTCTCAAAGCCCGGTGTTATCTCCCATCTCGGGAACGGTCATTCAGGCCCCGGTACAACCGGGGGATACCCTAAGCAGCCAAACCCCGGTATACGTGGTGGGGGATCTGTCCCGGTTGTTAGTGGAAACTTTTGTGCCCGAACGGTTTTCCAATACTGCCCGGCAGGGACTTTCCGCAGCGGTTTCTTTGGAAGCCCTCCCTGGAGAGCTTTTCGATACCCTCGTGGATGAGGTGAGTCCTGTCCTGGATACGGCAAGCCGAACCCTCAAGATCCGGCTCCGGTTTACGAGGCAAGATCCCCGGATCCGGGCGGGGATGTTTGCGATGGTGAATCTGGTAACCCATACCCGGCAAAATGTACCGATTATCCCCCGGGAAGCGGTGATCAACACGTATGATTCCTGGATCGCCTTTGTGGTTACGGATCAACAGCGGGCCCAGCGCCGGGAATTACGCCTTGGTCTAGAAAGTGAACAGGCTATAGAGATCTTAAGCGGTTTGGAACCAGGAGAATGGGTAGTAACGGGAGGACAAAATTTTCTTTCTGATAATGATCCGGTTCGTGTGGTTCAGTAAAGGGCGGAACGCATGAATATTTCAACGTATTCAGTTAAGCGGCCGGTAACGATCGTGGTGCTGTACGCCCTTGCTATGGGTATTGCCGCCACCCTGATTCCCTCTATTGCGGTGGATCTGTACCCTTCTACCGCCCAGCCGGTATTGTCCATATTTACCAGTTTCCCGGGAGCAGGGTCTGCAGATGTGGAGCGGAATATCACCATGCCTTTGGAACGGGCCCTGGCCTCGTCCCGGGGACTGGTGAATATGACCAGTAACTCTTCTTTTGAAAGCAGTTTTATCAACCTCAACTTCGCCTATGGTACTGATATGGACAAGGCCATGACCGACGCCCAAACCTTGGTGAACCGTCTGGCCAACTCCCTCCCCGACGGTGCAGGAACTCCCACGGTGCGGCGCTTCGATATGTCCGCCATGCCCATTATGCGCCTGGTGGTGCGGGGTAATTACCCGCCGGATCAACTCAGGCTCTTTGCAGAAGATGAAATCCAGGCCAGCATTGAGCGGATCGATGGGGTGGCTTCTGCGGATGTTACCGGCGGTACCTCCCAGATCATCAAGGTCGCTGTTTCCTTAAACCGCCTTGGAGCCTTCAACCTCACCTTACAAGACATAAGTACCGCGCTGAGAGGCCAGAACATCCTTTCCAGCGGAGGCAGTCTAACCCGGGGGACGCGGGAATACCAGCTCCTCACCCGGCAGGAACTGACCAGCCTTGACCAGGTAAAACGGCTGGTGGTAAAGACCGTCAGCCTCCCCGCATCAGGGATAAGCCAGCAGACCCGTTCCCAGGTGGTACGCCTTGAGGATATCGCGGAGGTGAGCCTCGCTTATAACGATAACGCCACCCGGGTCTACGTGAACGGCCAAAGCGGGGTGTACATCCAGGTTACCAGTGAAAGTGATAGCAACCAAGTACAGGTTGCCGGCCGGGTACGCGCTGCATTGGATGGCATCAATGCAGCCCTGCCTCAAGGCATCACCCTGGAAGTGCTCTCTGACAACACATCCCTCATCAGCGCTACCTTGAACCAGGTCTATTCTAATGCCCTGCAGGGCGCGCTCTTATCCATGGTTATCCTCTTCATATTCCTACGGAACATCAAGGGAACCCTCATCATCGGGCTTTCTATCCCCATATCCATCCTCCTTACCCTGATGTTCATGGCGGTTTTCGGCTTTACCTTAAATCTCCTCACCATGACTGGTCTCATTCTGGGTTTGGGTATGACCGTGGATGCCTCTATCGTGATTCTGGACAATGTCCACAATTACCGGGAACGGGGGGCCAAGGCGGAAATCGCCGCGATCTTGGGCAGCCAGGAGATGATCAGAGCCATCGTTACCTCTACCACCACCACCTTGTGCGTGTTTGTTCCCCTGATCATCTACAAAAACGACCTGGAGATGATGGGTCAGCTCTTTAGCGATCTTATCTTTACGGTGGTGATTTCCCTCATCTGTTCCCTGGTGGTTGCCTTGACCCTGGTACCGAGTCTCTGTGGTTCCATCCTGCGGCTGGATACCCGCAAGCAGAAGCCCCTGAAGTTCCGATTCCTGCGTATGCTCGACCAGGGAATGGAACGGGTCTTCCAGAGCCTGGATGAGGGGTATGGCCTGGCCATCCGCTACTGCCTGGATCATCGGCTTTTGGTACTGCTCTTGATTGTGCTCATTCTGGTCTTTTCCCTCATGCAGTTTGGAGGTATCGGCATGAACCTCTTTATCCGGGCGAGAACCGATGATTCCATCAGCCTCAACCTAAGCCTGCCCCAGGGTACTCCCTTAGAGACCACTGAACGGGTATTACAGGAACTAGAAGGAATCATCAGGGAAGAAATCCAGGGGTTCAGAAACATCATCCTCACGGTCCGGCGGAGCGGGAACTCCCAGGGAAACATTCAGATAACCCTTCCCCCTCCTGCGGAACAAATCGATACCCCTGACCGGATCATCGCGAAACTAAGTCCCTATATCACGGCGATTCCAGGGGTTCAGGTTGCTTTTCGCGCGGGCCGTTCCATGGGCAATACCCAGGCGGTAGAAATCGCCATTGCTTCTCGTGATGCGAATGCGATTATGGAAGTGGCCAATGAAATCAAAGGTATCATGGTTCGGTATCTGCCGGAAATCGAAAATCCCGAAGTAAACCTGAACGAAGGGGCTCCTCAACTACACATCGAGATTAACCGAGATCGGGCTGCAGCGTTGGGGGTCTCTTTATCGAGTATTGCTGCAGAAATCCGGACCGCCATGGACGGTAGTACTGCCACCACCATCAGCCAAGGGGATAGGCTCATCAATGTGGACGTGATGCTCCGGGAAGAGGATCGTACCGGTCTTCCCAACCTGGATGCGATCTTTGTGTTGAGCCGGACTGGTGCACGGATATCCCTCTCCAACGTGGCCACCATCACGGAAGGCCGCTCCTTCAGTTCCATACGCCGGGAAAATCAGGAACGGGTGCTCAGGATAACCGGGGATCTTCCCCAGGGCATCGCGGTTACCGAGCTGCAGCAGCGGCTGGAAGAAACCGTGAAACAGTACTTGGTACCCCATGAGGGGGTAACGGTTCGCTACCTTGGGGAAGCTCAAGAAATTCAAGCCTATAACCGCCGGTTTATGTTTATCATTGCTGCGGCGGTATTTCTGGTCTTTGGCATCATGGCAAGTCAATTTGAATCTTTTGTAGACCCACTGATCATCTTTTTCTCGATTCCCCTGCTCTTTATCGGCGTCATCTGGATATACAAGATCGGCAACGAGGCCATGTCGGTGTTCTCCGCAGTGGGGATCGTGGCCCTTGTGGGGGTGGTGGTCAATAATGGTATTGTGCTGGTGGACTACACCAACACCCTTAGGGCCAGGGGGCTGCTGGTTCGTGATGCCTGTATTGAAGCCGGGAAAAACCGCCTGCGGCCCATCCTTATGACCAGTCTCACTACCATCCTGGGGATGGTTCCTATCGCATTTTTCCCCGGCCCCGGGGCCGACACCATCCAGCCCATTGGAAAAACGTTTGTGGGAGGCCTTACGGTGAGTTCCTTTATGACCTTGCTGCTTACGCCGGTGATATATTCCTTACTCAACAGCCGGCATGATAAGAAGCGGAAAAAACCGGTGGTGATCTACAAAGTATGATGTATAGCGGAAAGGCAAAGAGGACAAAAGGGGATGTCTTTCCGGGATAGTCAGTCTGGTCAACATCATGCTGGTCTGGGGAATGGGCATACGGGTATCAGTGTTGCCCTGAGCATCAGTATCACCCAAGTCTTAAACGTACTCAAATCGACTACCTACACCATAAAACCCAGATTTTCCCCCTATGATTGTCTTGAAGGAGATGAATGTTGGACGTATGGAGCGGAACAACTGCTGGATGAGGCATCGGATACGGCGGGCATTTTCATTCAAGGTGCATTATACTTTGTGGCTCACATCCTATTTTTCTTCTAAATATTTTGAAATAATATACTGCGTATGTTTGATAGCGCTATTATAATTCAAATGATACGATGTATCAAAAAAACAGTTGTCAGCATATATTACGTCCCAAGGGCGAAATAATAATCTTATATTGTCAAACACTGAAATGGCTGAGTAAATTTTTTCTATTTCTATTCGTGCATTTTCATGGAAGTGAGAATCACTAGGAGGAAATAATAAATACACCTGTATGCCGTTTTCATAAAAATGATTTATATATTTACATAGATTGGATAAAAATTTTTTATCCGTATAAATAATAGAACGGTCAAATACAATTCTATTATTAGGTATATTTTTAATTCCATTATAATCACCGTATTCATCTGAATGATCACGGTGATAAATGTCCCCAAATTTATCCTTGTAATCCTTGTCAATTAATTGCATAAAATAATATTTAACGTGAGTTCGACAAGATAAAGAAACTCCTACCCGAATCTGGTATAATGCATAGACCAAATAACATCATACGGGAAACGAGAGGAGTTTCTTATGGACGAAGATACTATAACAACA
>JAISBK010000015.1 GCA_031266255.1 Treponema sp. | reverse complement strand
GCGTTTTTGACTAAGGTATTGGTAACCGACTGGATATTGGCAAGCATCTGCTCAATAGCCGATGAGGACTGGGAGACGCTGGCCGCCTGTTGATCGATCTGTGCATTGAGGGCTGCAATATGGTTGCTTATTTTTTCCATGGCATTGCCCGTGTTCTCAACCTCATTGCTCTGATTGCCCACCTGGCTTTTTAAGCTTTGGATATTAGAGGCAATTTCGTTGATGGCCGTTGCCGTGGTACCCATATTCAGAGAAAGGTCTGAACCGGTTTGCGAGAGGGATTGGGCTTTGGTCCTGATTATCAGGATGAGGCTCCGAATCTTATCCAGAGTATGGTTAAAGGACAGGGTCATATCCCCAATTTCGTCCTTGCTCAAAGCCTCAAGCCGCTTGGTTAAGTCTCCTTCTCCAATATCCCCTAATACCGTCACCATCCGCTTCAAAGGATTGCTGATGGACTGGGACAAGAAGAATGCCCCTCCAGAAATGAGGAGGAGCATGAAGATAGCAATAATGCCACCGATCACAAGCATGTTATATATAGGCTTGCTTATAACCCCGCTGGGAATTCCCAACATAAGGCCCCAAGGGGTAGATGTGTTACCTATGATCAAAGGAACACAGATAAAAAACATAACTTCATCGAACTGGGAAACCCGGTTGGTAAAGGTAAACTGCTGTCCCGTTTGTATGGCCTTCATAAGATCAGGCAAATAGGGGCCTACCACATCCTGTTCGGTATCAATCATGCGTTCTCCGATCCTGCGCGGATCAAAATGGCCGCTTATCAGTCCGCCATTACTGTATACCATGGCGACAGCACCTTCATAGGGTTTTATTTGTTCCGCCCGTTCCTGAACCGCGCTCACGTCAATATCGATATTCGCCATTCCCACAAAGCGGCCATTCTGTTTGACCGGCTCAACCAAGGTGGTCATCAAGATCTCCTTGCCACCGATTATATAGGTATAGGGTTCGACGATAGTCTCCTTGCCGCTCTGTTTCGGGATCTGGTAGAAATTCCCTTGCACCGGGTCGTCATAACCGAGCTGAGGTTGCAAGTTTACGGTCGAACCGTTGCGAACCCAATACGGAATAAATCGGCCGGTATAGTCGGTTCCTTCGGTATTGATGAATTCCGCATCAAATCCGTCCAAGGCATTGGGTTCCCAGCAACTTCCCGCGGCCGTAATTTCAGGATTCTCCTCAACCAAAGAACGGAGCATCAGGTTAAACAGGGGCCGCCGTTCTACTGGTTCTATTCCTTCATATTCCGACATGATTTGTCCGACGGTCCGGGCCGCATCCATGTACTTATCAAGCCATACTTGAATTGCCAGAGCATTCTCCCGGGCCAGATTGGTAATTTCATGAGTAATAAGGTCGCGTATTTGTTTTTGGGTAAGCATGAGAATAGTTCCAGTCAGTACGGCGGTCCCCACCAGATTCAATGCCACTATCATAATAATAAGCTTTTTGCCTATTTTCATTAGATTATCTCCTTCAAGTAAGTGATCAATTCATAAACGAGGCGCTTCAAAACTTAGTACAGGCTAAAACAATCTTGGATAATTGAAACTGAACTTTAGTATTACTCAATCTTACCATGTCTGTCAATCAAAAGAAACGGGTCTTTTCAGGATCAGTGCATATAAAATTGGAAGAAGTCATCGTGATAACCATCCTGGCAACCATCAGGGAATTACCATTACCGCACCTTAAACTTTCCTACTTCAATCGCTCTATTTATCTGATTCGACCCAGTCGCTATCTCATTCACCCCTCCTGATATCTCTTCCGTCAATTGTCCCCAATACCGGTTCTCCCCTAATACCTGTTCCGTCCTAACAGTCCTATCCTAAGCATTGCCCAGGACCAGGGGATAGTCTATACTGAGCTATTCTATATCAATTAACAGAGAAAAAAGATGTTTATCAGAATGGATCAACTGATCAGGGCGATTGCCACAGCCCTTGATATAGTGGAGGGAGAGCTTCTCGGAGCAAGCACCCATCATGGCAAACGAATCGCAGTGCTATCTGCGGCTATGGGACGCTACTGCGGGATGGATACCTCTCTCGTATCAGCGTTAAGTACCTGCGCCTTGTTACATGACAGCGCCCTCACAGAATACATCATGGCTGAACGGCTCGACTCGGGTGTTGCTTTGAGCCTGCATTGCCACGCAGGGCAACGCAATGTAGAGGCCCTACTTGGCGATAATCCTTTGCACGCTATAGACGGGTTTGTCTTGTATCATCATGAACGGGCTGATGGCTTGGGTCCCTTTGGCAAGCCAGAGGGGACCTTTCCGCTGGGAGCCGCGATCATTGCTATTGCAGATACCCTGGATGTTACGTACCATTTACAAAGGATTTCCAGGCTGGATGTATCGGATTTACGCACAAAAATTGCCCATGAAGCAGGAACCTGTTTTACCAAGGATGCGGCACAGGCTATGCTTGGTATTTTCGATGAAGCCATGCTGCGTTCTTTGCGGGACGATAGGATCCTCGAGACCGCTCAGAGCACTATACCGGTCTGGACCGTGGATATTACCAATACCACGGTCTTCCATCTCGCGGATCTCATCGCCCGCATCATCGACTATAAATCTACGTTTACTTGGCGTCATTCCATAGAGATCGCCAACCGGGCATGGCTTATGAGCGGTTACTACGGTTATGACCTATCTCTTCGGGCTCACCTCTACCTTGCAGCGGCCCTCCATGATCTGGGTAAGCTTGCCATTCCTTCGCAGATCCTGGAAAAACCGGATAAACTTGATGATGCGGAGTTTGCCTGTATCAAGAGCCATGTGCAGCATACGTGGGAACTGCTTAAAGACATAACCGGTTTCGAGGGTATCTGTACGCTGGCTTCATCCCATCACGAAAAACTAAATGGCACAGGCTATCCCTGGGGAAAAAACGCGGAAGATTTGGATTTCAATGCCCGTATGTTGGCCTGTATTGATATTTATCAAGCGGTAAGCGAAGCCCGTCCGTATCATGGCAGCCGCAGTCATGCAGAAACCATGCCGATTTTATACGACATGGCACAAAAAGGATTGATTGATAAGACCATCGTGGGTGATTTAGATACAGTGATGGCCCCTTATTCAAACCAAGCAGTACCTGGCCCTACACCGTATTAATTCGTTCCTACTTCTAACGAAGCCTGCTCTGTTATACTGCCAAGCTTCAATGCTTCAGTATTGGATAGCACTCATCACTAGAAACAGGAATGAAGGGACGTACGCCGCTCTTCAAAGTACGCCGCCCCCACTACGCCCACCGCAGGTGTTAGCAATCGGCACAAAGGTTTCAGGGTTGAGGGCCGCACCACCTACCAGGGCGCCGTCGATGTTTTCTTTAGCCATAAGCTGAGCTGCATTATCGGGCTTTACGGATCCGCCATACTGGATGAGGATCTGTTGAGCCTTATCCGCTCCATAGAGCCGGGCCACTACTTGGCGAATATAGGCATGGATGGCGTCGGCATCCTCCGGGGTAGCGGTTTTACCGGTACCAATGGCCCAAACCGGCTCATACGCAATGGTAACCCGGGCAAGGTCTGCCGCAGAGACCCCGGCAAGACCCTTGACGGTCTGGGTTTCACAAACCTCCTGCGCTTTGCCTGCTTCCCGCTCGGAAAGCAGTTCCCCTACACAGAGGATCACCTCTAGGCCGTGCTGCAAGGCCAGTTTTACCTTTTTATTGATGAGCGCGTCATCTTCGTGGTAGGTATGCCGCCGCTCACTATGCCCCAGGATAACCGCTTGAACCCCCAGGTCCTTGAGTTGGAGCACTGAGATTTCACCAGTATGGGCTCCCTGTTCTTCTGCAGCCATGTTCTGTGCGCCTAAGCGGATATTACTGCCTTTGACCAACGGGGCCACAGTTTCCAGGGACGTAAAAGAAGGGGCCACTAAGTACTGGTGTTTCCCGTCTTTGAGTTGGGTGACTAGGGCACTGGCCAGAGCCGCGGCTTCAGCGCGGGTCTTGTGCATTTTCCAGTTTCCTGCAATATAGTAATTTCTCATATTATTCGCTCCTTATCGCATAGAGGGAGCACCGTGCTTTCAGGCTCCCTCCCTACTAACTAGCCTCGGGTTACCTCTATTCCAGGGAGTTTTTTCCCTTCCAAGAGTTCCAGGGAGGCGCCGCCGCCAGTGGACACATGACTCATCTGAGAGGCAAGGCCGAATTGGTTGACCGCTGCTACTGAATCACCCCCGCCTACCACGGTGACGGCCCCTTTGCCGGTGGCTTCCGCCACAAGTTTGGCTACTGCTTCAGTGCCTTGGGCAAAGGCCGCAAATTCAAAGACCCCCACCGGGCCGTTCCACACAATGGTTTTGGCTTTTGCCAGGACTTTCTGGTATTGAGCCAGGGTCTTGGGGCCTACATCCAACCCCAACAGGTTGTCGGGAATATCAATACTATCCACTGCTACCGGCTTTGCCGCAGCATCAAAGGCTTCAGCGCCCAGATGATCCAGGGGCAGCAGGATCTCTGCACCGAGCTTCTGGGCAGTTTCGAGGATCCGTTTGGCCGTATCCAACTGATCCTCCTCCACCAGAGATTTCCCAACCTTATGGCCCTGAACCTTGAGGAAGGTGTAAGCCATACCTCCGCCTATGACCAAGGCTGCAGCGTTTTTGAGGAGGCTCTCCAGCACCGCTATTTTTGAGGAGACTTTGGCCCCACCGATGATGGCCACCAGGGGTTTCTGGGGATTCGTAACAATGGGTTCCAGATAGGCCACTTCTTTTTCCATGAGGAAGCCTGCCACTGAAACTGGAACGAATTTGGCGATTGAGGCGGTGGAAGCGTGATCCCGGTGAGCAGTTCCAAACGCGTCGTTTACAAAAATATCCCCGTACGTGGCCAGCTCTTTGGCCAGCTTATCCCGTTCAGCCCCCTCTTTGGCGGTTTCTTCTTTGTGGAACCGGGTATTTTCCAGCATGATCACCGAACCTGGAGGCTGCGCGTCGATGAAGCCTTTCTTGCCATAGCAGGAATCTTCCCCGGCAAATAAAACCGGCCTCCCCAGCTTCTTTTCCAGATAAGCCGCCACCGGTGCGATGCGGTGTTTGCCCTGGATGTACGCGGCTTCATCAAAACTCTTCCCTGCCTTGGCCGCCTTTTCCTTGGCTGCCTTGGTATCTTTGGAGGGGTCCCCCAGGTGGCTCATCAGGGTCAGGGTCTTAGCCCCTTGCTCCAGAATATATTGGATGGTAGGAATTGCGGCCATGATACGGGTGTCATCCTGTACCACCCCTTCCTTCATGGGTACATTGAAGTCCACCCGCATGATGATCCGTTTTCCTTTGAGGTCTACGTCTTTTACGGTTTTTATCATGTTGTATGCTCCTTATGCATTAAACATAAGGCCCCGTCCCGGGAAGGGCGGAGCCTTGCATGTTCATATACTAGCAATCAAAATCGTTTGCCCTTTGGGTACGATCTGGTCTTATTTTTTACTATCAACGTATTTCAGGAGATCCACCACTCGGTTTGAATAGCCCCACTCGTTATCATACCAGGAAACCACTTTGAAGAAGCGCTTCTCCCCGGGCAGGTTGTTCTGCAAGGTAGCCAGGCTGTCGTAGATCGAAGAATGGGCATTGTGGATAATGTCTGAAGATACGATTTCCTCATCGCACGCTGCCAGAATACCTTTGAGATACGAGTCTGCCGCCTTCTTGAGGGCCTGGTCGATTTCCTGAATGGAAGTATCTTTAGTGGCCCGGAAGGTGAGATCTACCACAGACCCCGTAGGAGTGGGCACCCGGAAGGACATCCCCGTGAGCTTACCCTTGGTGGAGGGAAGCACTTCTCCCACAGCCTTGGCCGCGCCGGTAGTAGAAGGGATGATATTGATCGCCGCGGCTCTACCGCCCCGCCAATCTTTTGCAGAGACCCCGTCAACCGGCTTCTGGGTGGCGGTATACGCGTGGATGGTGGTCATAAGACCGGTCTCAATACCAAAACCTTCTTTTAGGATGACATGGACCACCGGAGCAAGACAATTGGTGGTGCAGCTTGCATTGGAAAGTACCTGATGTTTGGAACCATCATATTCGCCCTCGTTGACTCCCATAACAATGGTCTTGATGGGCTTCTGAGCATCCGTAGACTTACCCGGAGCCGAAATGATCACCTTTTTCGCGCCCCCTTCGATATGGCCGTATGCTTTTTCGTTGGTATAAATCCCTGTGGATTCGATGACGTACTCTATCCCTAGGTCTTTCCAGGGGAGCTGCGCAGGGGTGAGACCTTTGCCTGAAAGACATTTGATCTCATGGCCGTTAACCACAAGGATATCTTCCCCCTTGACCCCTATATCAGCCTTCATCTGACCCTGAGTTGAATCGTATTTAAGCTGATAGGCAAAATACTTCGCATCGGTAGAAATATCCACCACCGCAACTACATCGATCTTGTCTTTTCCGAGTAGTCCTTGTCCTACAAGTGCCTGAAACACAAGGCGGCCGATACGGCCAAAGCCATTAATGGCAATCCTCATATATACCCCCAATCAATAGGCTATTGTGTTACCGGGTTACCGGGGTGTTACCTACTGATTTATCTACTAGAACCAAGTATAGAAAAAAAACAAAAAGAATCAAGTGGTTTGCCCATAAGGGGGATAGGCGGCCTCTTGGGACGAGCCTGTCGCGGCAGTTTCAGGGTGCTAGGATCCACGCTTGCTCAAGTATGGGGGCATTGAAGGGTCTTGAAAGACCGGGGTTCTTGCCGAGGGTGCATAAGCTCATGCTAACCTTTGTATTTTTTTATCCTATTTTTTGTTTTTTTCTAAAATGTACTAGACACCTGAAAATTAAGGTGATATATTAATCATCAAGAGACAAGGATGAAACCGCCAGAGAGGCGGGCATCATAAGCACGAGATTCTAAACAATAGCAGTGGTATGCTGCTATAAAAAGGTAGTATTGCTGTCGTGAAATATTGTTTTTTATATCATAATAAATTTGTTTACCCCCCCCCCCCCCCCCCCTATTAAGTAATTATTTTAGTTACAATTATTTCCTGAATACGTTCTCTTCCCTGTCATATATTTCTCCCACAAGACGCCGGCCCGGTTTTATGGGGCCGGCGTTTCTTTTTTCACTGCGAACATACAGGTGGTACCTGTACCAATATATTTTCACAGTCATAAGGAGATTCTTTATGGAAAAACGAAATTCAGGCAGACGATTCGGTGCTGCCGCCGGCATTGGCGCGGTCACGGGCTTTATGCTCTTGTGCATAACGGCCTGGGGTTTAACAAGTTGCGAGGGGGACCCTGCTCGGGAGGAAGGGAACAAAATCACCTCCTTCAAAGTCGGTGATGTCCTGGGCGTCATTGAGGAAGTTGAACAGACAATCGTTGTTTTCGTCCCAACGAACACGAATTTACAAAAGGTTGCCCCGGTTGTGACGGTTTCCTCAAAAGCTTCACTGTTTCCCGAATCGGGAACAGAGGTGGATATCCGTCACCCGGTATCCTACACGGTTACTGCGGAGAACGGCGCAAGCCGGACCTACAAAGTTACGGTGAATGTGGAGGCTCCTACCGTGGGTCTGGAATCAATCGCCATACGGACTCTGCCAACCCGGACTATTTATGAAATAGGGGAAACCTTTGACCCCTCCGGCCTGGTGGTAGTCGGCATCTATTCGGACGGAAGCGTGCGGGAAGAAACCGAATATACCCTGGACCCATCCCCGGTGCTTACCGCCTCGGCCGGTTCCGCGCCGGTAACAGTATCTGTCCGTGGGAAGACCGCCCCTGCCTTTACGGTAACGGTTCGGATCGTCCGGCTGGAATCCATCAGTGTAACTACGCTGAAAGACAGTTACGCTTATGGCGAAGCATTGGACCCGGCGGGTATTGCGGTAACAGGCCTTTATTCCGATGGCACAACCGAGACCGAAGTACCGTCGTCTTACGCTGTAACCGGCTACGATCCTGAAAAATCAGGCTCTCAGACGCTGTTGGTTACCTTGAACGGGAAGACCGCGACTTTTACGGTAATGGTTGGCTATCCTGATCCCTCGGTTGACCTGAACTCCATCACTATAACTACGCTGAAAGACAGCTATGCCTACGGCGAAGAATTGGACCCGTTGGGCATTGTGGTACGGGGTTATTATTCCAATGGTACGGACAAAATTGAAGCGGCTGCCGATTATACGGTAACCGGCTACAATCCTGAAAAGTCAGGCTCTCAGACGCTGTTGGTTACTCTGGGCGGGAAGACCGCGACTTTTGCGGTAACGGTTGGCTATCCTGATCCCGAGGTTACTCTGAGCTCCATCAGTGTGACGACGCTGAAAGACAGCTATGCTTATGGCGAAGAATTGGATCCAACGGGTATTGTGGTACGGGGGTATTATTCCGACGGTACAGACAGTATTGAACCGGCTGGCGAGTATACTATAACCGGCTACAATCCTGAAAAATCAGGATCTCAGACCCTGTTGGTTACCTTGGAGGGAAAGACTGCGACCTTTACGGTTAATGTTGGCTATCCAGTTACCCTGAACTCCATCGGTGTAACTACGCTGAAAACCAGCTACGCCTACGGCGAGGAATTGGACCCGGAGGGTATTGTGGTACGGGGATATTATTCCGATGGTACGGACACAATTGAACCGGCTGCCGATTATACTATAACTGGCTACAATCCCGAAAAATCTGGTTATCAGACGCTGCTGGTTACCTTGAACAGGAAGACCACGACCTTTACGGTTACTGTTGGGAATAAACCAGTAGAGCGGGATATTTCCGTCAGTATCGGCCTGCCGAATACCAACCAGGAGCCTGAAATATTCGGGATTCCGGAAGGGGGAATCAAGCTGTCGACCGGTAAGAACGGACTATCGGACAGGATCGTTATCAGCGTCGCCAATAACGGCGGGGTATATTCCAATGTCACGTGGTATATAGACGGAAGT
>JAISBK010000155.1 GCA_031266255.1 Treponema sp. | reverse complement strand
CTTGAGCTTGACGAACGGGGAAATATCCGAACTCGGGGTAGCTTCCACACCTCAAACCCCAAGGTTTGGGCTGCAGGGGATTCCCGGCATGGGGCAAGCCTGGTGGTGCGGGCCATTGCGGATGGCCGGGCTGCCGCAGAAGCGATCATCAAGAGCCTGTAAACCGGGGATTCTTCTTAATTTAGTTCTTGAGCGGTTTCTTTTGGGGAGCTTGAAGGGGGCTCTTGTAAAATATATTCCACATGGTATAATACAAGAGTCATATTTCAAAGGTTCGGTTTGTTCTATAATAAAAAAGAATATCTGCGAGGATCCTTCAAAGGTATGAGTAAAAACAACATGAACGAACGGATATCAATGAAATTGTTCATACTATGAATACGGAACCATCTGTACAGGGGCTCATTCAGAAAGCCTATGACAACCTGAAAGCCTCTGATGCGGCTTCAGCCCTTAGGGTATTGGAGGAAGCGCTTAAAATTGATTTTGAGCATCCAGAGGTAGTCTACGCGTTAAAGTGCCTTAACTGGTGGCTTGATAGGATCAAGCGGCTACCGGAATTTTCCGATCCCTACGAACGTGGAGGGTTTATCCTTTCTCAATGGAAAGCGTTCTATGTCTTTCTCGATCGTATTGGAGAAGCCTATGATCCTTGTCAGTATGCACTGCGGCGTTTTGTTTTTTCCACGGCCTTGCAATCCTTTCAGAATGTCCTGGGAGATGGGATAAATCAACATGATCCGGGACTCCTTTTGCAGGTAGGCCGCTGTTATAAGGGGGTTGGTAACTACGATCTGGCGATTAAGTACCTGGAACAGGCGGCCCGGTTTAAACGGGAAGATGGAGAAACGCTTTCAGAACTTGCGGATGTCAACGCGCTCCTGAATGAAACCCGGGCAGCCAAGGTACTGTTCCGAGAGGCCTTTTTTTTGGATCCCCAGGGTATTGATCTGCGGTCTATGGAATCAGAAATGATCATCCGGCTTCGCGATTGGGTAAAGGAACAGGGCTATGAGGGAGCGGAATTGGCAGAGTGGATCCCGATTTATGGATGCCTTTTGGGGGTATTTTCAGTTAAGCGGGTTTTAAAACAGGTTGAACTGGGTAGATTAAAACAATCCATTTTTTCCTTGGAAAATGAACTGCGCAACCCGCAGGATACCACGATACTCCTTAAGCCGCGACTTATTAACCGGTATTTCTGGTTAATCGATCACTATGAGCATGTTCGGGAAGATACCAGTGTGATTGAAGAGACCATGCTCAAGATTAAAGTCATTGATCCGGGGATATATGAACGGTATCGGAATTAGGGGCCTGTGGAAGAAACGGTCAATTTTTTAGTTATAAAAGTATGATTATACGTGGAGCAGATACTGCTCCAGGCTTGATTGTAGTGCCCCTAGGGCGAGGAGTTATGTAATGTCTGAAGCTCTCCTTAAAAACGTACAGGAAATGCTGAATGAGGAAAAGTGGACCAGGGCCACCCTCAGTAATTATTCTACCAACCAGTTCAAGGAGTTGGATCTTATCCTAAAAGAGGCGCAGGAAGTACGGGCCTATGATGACCTTAAGAAGAACTGCGATGAACATCTGGTTCATACCAAGAACAGTATTATCGCCCTCTATCTTTCGGGTATGGTTGCCCTCTCCCGGCAGATCATTGATGATGCCGCCTTGATTAACCTGGTAACCATTTTTGTGGACAACCATAAATGGAGCATCGTGCGGTACCTCTGTGACCGGATATTGGATTACGGTGAATCCAAATTCGCCCTCCGCACCCTGGTAGATTGTTATAAAAATGAAAACCAGGAAGAGGCTATTTACGGTATCTGGGAACGGCTCGTCAAGGTGGATCTGGAAGAAGCGGATATCGCCAAAGCCCTGGGGGAATATTTTGAAGCCCAGGGAAATACCGAAAATGCGGTGGATTACTATAAAAAAGCCCTGCACCGGTACATTAATAAGCAGCTCTTTACCAATGTTAAGGAGATCTGGGAGAAACTCCTGGGGTATTGCCCGGAAGATATTGATTTCTTCCTCCATGTGGAGAAGAAGATCGCCCGAAACATCAGCGAGGATAAGGCAGTGCTTCTCCTGCAAGATGTGTATGCATCCTGTAAGAAGCGGGGTGATATCAACACGGCGATAAGCCTCTTAAAACTGATCCTGCAATACGATGAACGGGATAACCAGGCACGGAAAGAGATCGTCGATTGTTTCAGAAAAAAATACGCCCAGCATAGTCAGTTGGAAGAATACATCCGGATATCTAATCTTTCCCAGCATTGGCGCAATGTTCATGAAGCCATCACGGACTTTGAGAAACATATTGCCTTTGATAAGGGCAACTTCGTCTATCATCGGACCTGGGGGGTAGGCCGCATCGCCAGTGTAAAGGGGGACGAGATCGTCATTGATTTTGCCAAGAAGCGGGAACACAGTATGTCCCTTAAAATGGCGATTAATGCCCTGCAAACCTTGTCGAAGAATCATATCTGGGTGTTAAAGGCCACGCAGAAAAAGGAAAAACTTCACGAGCGGATCAAAAACGACTTTGCCTGGGCGCTCAAAACCGTGATCAATAGTTTCGATAATGCCTGTGATATTAAGCGGATTAAAGGGGAACTCGTACCATCGGTGCTTTCCTTGGGAGAATGGACCAACTGGAGCGCCAAGGCCCGAGAGATTCTCAAAACAGACCCTTCTTTTGGAGTCAGCCCTGAAAACATTGATGTCTATACGGTAAGGGAACGGCCCATCAGCATTGAAGAAAAACTCTTTAACGAGTTTAAGGCGGAACGGAATTTCTTTGATCGGGTGGAGACCCTCAGGAATTATGCGGCACAAAAAGATACCGAACTGGATTCGGAATATTTTACTGAAATGTTCGCGTATTTTGTCGGGTATCTCCGGTCTCCCAGTCAAGTGAATGAACAGGTGCTGGCTTCCTACCTCTTGGTAAAGGATCTGATAGGCCAGTATCCTCATCTAGGGACGGTCTTGTCCTTGAATTTCCTGGATATTTTTAATGCCATTGAGGATATACCCGCGTTGTTTTTGAACTTAAAGGATACAAAATTAAAAGATGCCTTCCTGCATCATATCAAGCTCTTTGTGCCCCAATGGGTGAATGAGTACATCCACTTGTTCCCCTATGCCTTGTCCAATTCCATCATCGTGAACCTGGACAAAGAGGGATATGAAGCCAAGCTGATAGCTATGACGGTGCATTGTTTTGAAAACTACCGGGACTATAAGGAAGCCGTGGTCTGGCTCTTCAAAAACAGCAAGGAAACCAATTGGTTCAAAAAAGCGGGTATTTCCGCAGAAAAACAGCTTATCACCCTTATCCATATCCTGGATATTACCTATCGGGACATAGAAAATCACCGGGATACCTCAGAAAACCGGAAGATCAACAAGCAGGTATATACCCTCTTGTTTAAAGAAGGACTGCTGAATGCCTTTATCGATATCGCGGATACCGATACCATCATCAGACTCTACTCATTTATTAATGATGTGAAGGATCTGGATCCCACGGATAAGTTCAAATTACGGAACCGTATTCTGGATAGATATCCGACCTTTAAATTCTTCGGAGATGTGGAAAAGACGGTGGTTACCCGGGGGCTTATGGTTACTTCGGCGATGTATGAAGAAAAACAGCGGCAGTTGGCCCATATCATGGATGTGGAGGTTCCGGCCAATTCTAAGGAAATCGCCTTTGCGCTGTCCTTGGGGGATCTCCGGGAGAATGCGGAGTATAAGGCGGCCAAGGAAAAACAGGAACTCCTTAATGCAACGGTGGCAAAACTCAAGGATGAAATTGAACGGGCGCAGCTCTTTGATCCGAGTACGATCAATCCGAACCGGGTATCCTTTGGTACCAGGGTTACCTTAGTGAACAGCGCTGGCGATAAAAAAGAGGAATACACCATACTGGGACCATGGGAATCAGACCCGGAAAACAAGGTCATTTCCTATCTTTCTCCCTTTGGCGGGACCCTCTTAAATAAATCCCCGGGAGAACAGTTTGATTTTTCCATACATAATGAGAAAGTTTCCTATATGGTCGAATCAATTGCCGTTGTACCTTTTTAATGCTAGTAGGCTCTTTCAAAGGGTTACCATCAAAGGGTATTTTTGAAAGAAGCCTATACTAGACTATAACGAGTTGAGGTTATTACCGCATGTATCCATAGGCATTAAACAGGTAGCACTGTATCTTATGAAGAAGAAAGTATTTGTTCTCATATTTTCCTTATATATGAGTTTCTGGTTATTCGGTCAGACAGGCTCTTCCGGTGGAAGTCACCGGGAGCCTATGGATATGGTGGTACTGTTAGATATTTCATCAAGTATGAGTGGGTTTTACCAGGAAGTCAGTACCTATATAACCGGACCCTTGCTCAAGGAATTTTTAGTTTTAGGAGATACATTTCATCTCATCTCTTTTTCAGATAAGGCTCAGTTGGAAATTTCCCGGCGCATTGAAGGACAGGGAGATCTGGAGGTCATCATCGGTCGGATGCTGTTACTCTACCCCCTGGAAACCTATTCCGATATTTCAGGATCCCTTGCCTATACTGAAGGGTATATTTCGTCCATCCCAGGGCGGAGACCAAAGAACCTGCTGTTAATCTCCGATGGGGATCATAATCCGCCGCCTGGTTCTCCTGATATAGATGGTTCTGGTTTCCAGAAGCTCATCACCGATATGCAGAGCCGTTTGAGCCGGAGAGGGGTCAGGTTTGAGTTCCTCAAGGTTCCTGAAGGTCTGAACCGCAGACCGGCTGCCCCGCTTGTGCAGTCCGTCCCCACGTCGGTGCCTCAGACCTCAGCCCCTATAGTACCACCCCAAACAACCGTCCCCCAAAGCCCAGCTCCGGTAAGCCCCGTGGTTTCTCTATTACCGCCTGCATCTGCGCTCCAAATGCCGATCCTTATTTTGGAACCTGATCCTTTCCTAGACCCTGTTCCCGAATCTGCCTTGACTGTGGAAGATTTTCCCTTGGATCCTGCCACAGGGGAAGCTGAAAGCCTGCCTCTCACCGAGGAACCGATCCCTACCGCCACGGACCTGGTTTCTCCCGATCGCGGCGAACCACGGGAAGCAGCAGCCCATGAGGAACAGGATGGACCAGCCTCAACAGGGGTAACGAGAAACCTCTTGGATGGCCGCGCGCTATTCGCTACGCCGCTGGTTTCAGAGGTACGGCCTCAGCTTATCTTTATTAATACCGGGTTCGGGGTTCTTGCGGCGCTGATTATCCTTATCATTGTTTTTCTGGTTTCAAGACAGCTCCAGAACACGCCTAACCGGATGCTTGCCCATGGTACAGAATCTCCCGGTTTCGAGGGGCCGCCGATATTATCCTTGTTTGTAAAGGATCAGAGTACCACTTTAGGCAGACGAAACCTGCATATCCTTAAAGCAGGGTATTCTTTAAGCCTGGGAGGAGGTAAATCGGATTTTCTTATATTCCTTGTACCAGTACCTCCGCATATTGCCCGCGTGTACTTCGATGGTACCCATTACCTCTTTATCCCCCGAAAGCCCCAGTTTTTCCCGGATATTGATTCCCAGATACTTCAGGACTGTATAGGAAAGCCTATACGGATCATCTCTGAAAAAAACTATGAACTCTATATACGGATAGAACGGCGTGAAGATCCCTGGTATGCCTTACACCGTTTGCTTACCTCAATTACCCTGCCGGGATAGACCACCTCTCTCGCCGAACCCTCCAGATGCTTAGCATCAACGTCGATGTTGAAAAGGGGTTGATTGTTTTTTTACCGTGCTTAGCCTATAGTAGAGTACCAGGAGTCTTTTATGCTGAAAGCAATGCGTAATATCGGTATCATGGCCCATATTGATGCCGGAAAAACCACTACTACCGAACGGATCCTCTATTATACTGGAAAAAGCCATAAGATCGGCGAAGTTGATAATGGTGAAGCAACCATGGATTGGATGGAACAGGAACAGGAACGGGGTATTACCATTCAGAGTGCGGCTACCACCATTTATTGGAGGCAGTTTCAGATCAACATTATTGACACCCCCGGTCATGTGGACTTTACCGCGGAAGTGGAACGATCCTTGCGGGTTTTGGATGGAGCCGTGGCGATCTTTGATGCGGTCCGGGGTGTGGAACCTCAGACCGAAACCGTGTGGCATCAGGCGGAACGGTACCGGGTACCTTGTATTGGGTATGTGAACAAGATGGACCGGATCGGGGCGGATTTTTTTCAGGTTCTTGAAGATATTAAGGCAAAACTGGGGATTTCCCCGGTGGCCATTCAGGTGCCCATCGGGAAGGAAGGAGGCTTTGAAGGGGTCATCGACCTCATTACCATGCAGGAAATCCGCTGGGACGCCGCTACCGAAGGGGAGCAGATGATCCTAAGCCCCATCGCCCCAACCAGGGAAAGCCTTGCCAAGGAATGGCGGGAAAAACTCATTGACGCCCTGTCTGGATTTTCGGACCTCCTAACCGAACAGTACCTGGCAGGGGAGGAGATCAGCCCGGAGCTTATTACCCAAGAATTACGGAAAGCAGTTTTAGGGCGAGCACTGCTCCCCATCTTGGCCGGGGCATCCCGGCGGAATATGGGGGTACAGCCTTTGATTGATGCAGTAGTGGCCTATCTACCTGCGCCGGACGAACGAGCCCCGGCAACCGCGCATCATCTGAAAAAAGGTATTGACGAAGAAGTCACGGTACCCTGTGATCCTACAGGTAGTCCTTTGGGACTGGTCTTTAAGATTCAACATGATAGGGAGGCGGGCAGTCTCTGTTATGTGCGGATGTATTCGGGAACCATCAGGTCGGGAACCGGGGTGTTTAACGTGGGAAAGCGGAAGCGGGAACGGGCCAACCGGATCATGCGGATGCATTCCAATAAATCCGAACCTTTGGAAAGGCTGTCCGCCGGGGATATTGGGGTCATCATCGGGATGAAGCTTGCCCAGACGGGCGATACTATTGGGAGTGAAAGCTGGCCGGTGATCCTGGAAAAGATGGCCTTTCCTGAACCGGTCATCTCCGTATCAATTGAACCGAAAACCTTGTCGGAACAGGAAAAACTCAAGGAAATTCTGGCGCTGCTCTCCAAAGAAGATCCCACCTTTACCACCAAAGAAAACGAGGAAACCGGTCAGCTCATCATTTCCGGTATGGGAGAGTTGCACCTTGATGTACTGGTTACCCGGATACTCAAGGAATATCATCTGGGCGCGAAGGTGGGGAACCCGCAAGTTACCTACCGGGAATCGGTGAGCCAGATAGTGGAACGGAACGAACAGTTCTCCCGCATCATCGCGGGCAAGGAAAACACCGCGTCTCTCAGTCTCAGGGTAAGCCCGCTTCAGCGCGGGACCGGGAACCGGTATACCTGCGACGTTAAAAACCGGGATATTCCCCAAGCTATTTTTGACGCCATAGAACGGGGCATCCGGGGGGCTTTGGCCGGGGGAATCGTCCTGGGTTATCCCTGCATCGACGTGGGGGTGAACCTTATGGATATAGGCTATTCGGAACTTACCGGCACGGAATTTGCCTTTGAAGCCTGTGCCAGCCTGGGCTTTGACGAAGCCTGCCGGGCTGCCTCACCCATACTCTTAGAACCCATCATGGCAGTGGATCTCATCACACCCAAGGAATTCGTGGGTGATGTGATAAGTCTGGTAACCCAGCGGGGAGGTCAGATCCTGAGTATAGATTCTAAGGCCTCCAGTGACCAGGTGAAGGCCTTGGCGCCCATGGCGAAGATGTTCGGGTTTATGACGGCTCTCCGTTCAGCAAGTCAGGGCCGGGGTACCTTTACCATGGAATTTTCCCATTTTGCTTTTTTTTCTAAGTGAATTCGGGAGGGATACACGTCGGTGGTTCTGGCTATATCACCACTTGATTTTTACCGTTGCGCTTGCCGATGTAAAGGTTTTTATCCGCGGCTTCAATACTCGCATCTGAGTTAGTGAGATCAAAGGGCGCGATCCCCGCGGTAATCGTAATGCTCAGGACACCCTTCTGTTTGGTGTTAATTTCGGTCTCACTAAGTCTACTCCGCAGTTTGTCTATCACGGTCTGAGCCTCGTTGATGGTAACATTCTCCATGATGACGAGGAATTCTTCTCCGCCCCAGCGGAAGATTCGGTCGGTCTTTCTCAGGCTGTTTTGGAGGAAATTGGAAAGAAACACCAGGATTTCATCCCCACAGGGGTGGCCATAGGTATCGTTTACGAGCTTAAAATTATCAATATCCAGGATTGCCACACAGATGTACCCATTTTTGGGTTTGAGGGTGTTGAAATAGATTTGGGTATACCGGCGATTGTACAGGTTCGTGAGAGGATCCGTATAGATCTGGGATGTCAGTTCCGTCAACCTCCCCTCCTTTACCCTTGAGACAATGAGATGGACAAAGGTATTGATACTAATCTCAAGGATAATACCGAAGAGCATGATGTATATGTTTATCATGGTTATGAAATGGTTAAGTTGTTCAGAAAAAACTA
Organism: Treponema sp.; assembly: GCA_031266255.1. Classification (GTDB taxonomy): domain Bacteria; phylum Spirochaetota; class Spirochaetia; order Treponematales; family Breznakiellaceae; genus JAIRLU01. The sequence continues at coordinate 3,117 of JAISBK010000155.1, read as the reverse complement.
CGGACGGAGTGGTATAGGCATAGCGCAGCCCCAGAACGGTGATTACCGCAAAAATAACCAGGATCAGCACTTTACGTGTTTTTGCGGTTCCATAGGGGAACAGGATCAACATCACAATGATCAATAAAAAGTGTCCTGCGATATACGAGGAAATACCGCACATATACGCCCAAACCGAAGCGTAGGTGGTCGCTTCTATAGTAATAATAAAGCCAATGAATTTGTATTTTTTCCCTTTAAGCAACAGCAATGCAACGGTATAAGCGAGCAAGCTCCCGCAGTTTAAAACAACCAAGAAGGTAATGCCCTGAACCAGATAGAAAATCATAAAGAAGGTACGTATCGGTATGCAAAAGAATAGGGAAGCATAAGAAATCAAATACAGACTTAATTGATCGTCCTCTTGAACCGACTGTTTCAACAGGTTTGCGATTAATTTAGTTCGTAGCTTATTAAGCATACCTTATAGTCTAGTAAATTTAGGCTATATCGCAAGGGTAATACTTGCCTTTTACTTTCCCCTGGTGGTATTATATAAAAGCTACATATATTAAGAGAGGTTTTATATGGCGTATACGGTTAATCAGGCTGAGTGTGCTAATTGTGAAGCATGTGTCGGCGAATGTGAGGCTGGAGCAATTTCCGAAAAGGACGGTGCTCAGTGGATCGATCCCGCAAAATGTCAGGATTGCGGCAAATGTGCTGAAGCCTGTCCCTCAGAGGCTATTGCGAAAGCATAGATCCGGGGATTAGTGAGCGGTAAGGCAAGGGAAAATTGGCCCCTTGCCTTTTTTTATGGTCTCTCTATATAATAAAGTGCATTCGATGCTTGCCCTATAAAGCATGGAGTGGGACCCTTATATGAGATCAGCGGCACCCCTACCATTGATAAGCCTTATCATCTTTCTGTATGGACTTGTCCCTATCCTGGGGGCTGAAACAAGGGGACTTGGCTTTCCGGTGATTGCCCGTTTGGATCCCCAGGATCCGGGGTTTAAGCAGTACCTGGCGGATGTGGAATTTGCCCGGCGGCGTATTTTTAATCTTGAACGGACCGGGGACCAGCCCCGGGTTATTGCAGAAGCCCTTACCATCTATGCTTATACCCCTCGCAGTACCGACGATCTCTTGAACCTGGCAGCCCGGTGTATGATTTCCTATGCTAGTTTAGTTACCCTCAATAGGATAGCTCATCCCGGTTCCCTGGAGCACAGCGGCCCTTTGCTGCTTCCCTCGGCGCCAGGGCTTTTTATCCCTGAAACTCCCCAGTCGGATCTGGAACAACTCTTGACTTCCACCAGGGTGAACGAACCCGGGATTACTATAACCCTGAACCAAAATGAGGGTAAAGTGAATTTCCGGTTTATCCCGGGGGCAGATTTTAACCCTACTGAACGGACGTTTTTCCTCCATACGGGTTTCCGTTATCCTCTGCGGAACTATCGCTTGACCAGCAACTTTGGTATGCGGGTGAACCCGGTTACCGGCGTGTTACGGAACCATAATGGTTTGGATCTAGCCGCTCCTGCGGGAACTGAAGTCTACGCTGCCCGGGAAGGGGTGGTTACTGAAATCGGGGAGGATAGGATTTACGGGAAATACATCATCATTCGCCATGGGGATAATTGGGTGAGTCTCTATGGGCATCTATCCAAAATCAATACGGTCTTGCGAAAGCAGGTAGAATCCGGTAGTGTTATAGGAAGAGTAGGGTCCACCGGACAGTCCACAGGACCGCATCTGCATTTTGAATTACGGCAAAATGGAAAAGCCCAAGACCCAGGAAAATACTTATTTCAAGAAGGAATTCGGTAAAGAGAAAACATGAAATCCAGGTACGGTGTACTGGTTTGCGTATTTTGTATGGGCTTTCACTTAGAGGCTGAATCCTTACGGGTTCTTATTGCCGGAGATATACAGGTTTCGTTGCATAATCCCGAAGGAGTATCGGTGCCGCTTTCCTATGTCAGTTCAGTGCTGATCACCTTGGACCAGGAACTCCGGTTTTTCAGAGGGGTGTCCTTGGAGTTGACTGCCCCGCAAACCTTTCTTCCCTACCACGGGAGCTTGGCTATAGCGCTGTACGCGGACTTAGATAGGCTCCCTGAACCGGGGATTGCCGATATTACAGGACAGCAAATCGGTTTTGAACCGGTACCGAATAAGATTCAGACCGTGTATCAGGTTCCCCTTCGGTTAGACCACGGCCTGCGAACTACCCCCTATGTTTCGGTTCTTACGGATGGCATCCCGCCCGCTTCATTTCCCATTCTCTTCAGGCTCATGCCGGTTATCAAAGGATTAAACGAAGCAATTGAGTCTATGGTTTTTCAGTTGCAGGTGAAACCCATCCTGACTAATGAGGGGGCGGTGCGGATTGGGTTCCGCTATCCTGAACTGCTTCCGGGGAAATCCTTCATCCTCCTTATTGATGATGTGTTGATCGAGCGACCTGGGGATGAACAACTCTTACGAGAAGGGGAACATCATCTGGTGATCCTTTCTGACGCGTACCGGAACGAAAGCCGGCGTTTTCTGGTAGAACGGGGTAAGATTCTGGATATCACCATCGAATTACAGGATCCCACCCCGCTTATTATCTTTGAAGCCCCTGAAAATACCCTGATTTATTTTGATAATGAACTGATAAAAGACACCCAACGCTCCTATCCTGTGGAACCAGGAGGACATGAGGTTAAATTTCAGATGAGTGACTATTCGATTATCAGGCCCTTAATGGTGCAGAAGGGAAAAACCTACAAAGTGGCCCTCTCAGTGGATATTACGGTTTCCGAAAGTGAATAAAGTGAATGAGGATAAAAAAGATTTAAGAATGGACCTCGTGATGCCGATAGTATAAATGTTGGATGTATAGTTCCCCTCCCAAATCACTATATATCCAATAAGCCTCAAGGGCAGGCCGGTTTACACCGGCCTTTTTTTGTGTTCATACCGTGAGTGGCTTTCTGATTGCGCTTTCCTGGCTGTCAGGGTATACTATCCTTGTATATGGGGGTAGGGTATGAAGAAACTGTGGGTTTTCGTGGGGATTCTGTGGACAACAACGGCTTTGGCAGCCCAGGAGGTGCGGGTCTTCCCCCAGGTGGCGGGCTATGT
>JAISBK010000105.1 GCA_031266255.1 Treponema sp. | reverse complement strand
CCCCACCTAATCCCCGCCCGGCTAAAAAACCGTTAAACCTCCCCGGTTAAAACCAACCCGCGCCTATTACCCCCCCCCCCCCCCCATGAGGCGGAAATCGCGGTTATGAGTATACACCTTTTGTAAGTTTGTTCTATACTATGCTTCCTCGTCTCCTTCAAAGGCATCACCATGAGGAACCAATTCCTCTGCAAGACCATCATCCACCGCAACTTCTTGTTGGCTCTCTGCTTCCCGCTTCACCGGTAACTCTTCCCTGACGATCCTGTCCACCCCAATAACAAAATCAGGCTGGTCAATACTGAGGATCCGTGCCCCATGAGCCGAACGGCCTAAGACCCGGATGGTATCAACCTTGAGCTTGATAGACTTACCCTGGCTGGTAATACACATAATCTCCTCATCATCGAGCACATTGACACAACCCACGAGCTCTCCGGTTTTCTCGGTAACCGGGTAGATCCGCTGCCCCCCGGTTCCTCGACCGTGGGAAGAAAGCTCGGTGAAGTTCACCCGCTTACCGTAACCGTATTCAGAAATGATCAACATGGCTTCCGTATCATCCACCCGGAGCACGCCGGTAAGTTCGTCATCGTCGTCAAGTTTTATACCAATAACCCCCCGGGAGGATCTGCCCACCGGACGCACTTGATCCTCTGCGGTACGCAGGGCCTGGGCCTTCCGAGAGATGAGCACCACTTCGTCGCTGCCGCCGGTGAGCAGCGCGCTTACCAGCTTATCGCCCTCGTCGAGCTTAATCGCGATGATGCCCCGGGTTTTGGCATTGATAAACTCGGTAGTCTGCACCTTCTTGACCACCCCTCGGGCCGTACTCATGAACAAGTACTGATCCTCCGTGAAATCCTTGAGGGATACCACCGCGGTGATGTCCTCATTCGGGGAAACCATGAGCAGGCTCTTAATATGGACCCCTTTGGCAATCCGAGAACCTTCGGGGAGTTCGTGAACTTTCATCCAATAGGCTTTACCCTCATTGGTGATGAACATGATATACTCATGAGTGGAAGCTACGAAGATCTGTTCAACAAAGTCGTCTTCCGCCAGGCGGGTGCTGATCATGCCCTTACCTCCGCGGCCCTGGTTCCGGTAGGATGACACAGGCACCCGCTTAATGTACCCTAAATGGGAAATGAGGATCATCATTTCTTCTTTTTTGATGAGATCCTCGATATTGATACTTTCCACTTCCCCGGCAATGATTTCAGTACGCCGTTTATCCCCGTAGCGCTGGGCCACACTGCGGGTTTCCTCTTTAATAAGTTCCCGGAGTTTCTGCTCATCCTCCAAAAGGGAACGCAGATAGGCGATGTATACGGCCAATTCAGTGAGTTCTTGCCGAACCTTTTCGGTTTCAAGACTCGTAAGCCTGCCCAAGCGCATGTCCACAATGGCCCCGGTCTGGATTTCAGAAAGGTGAAAACGCTCTCCTAAGCGGGTCTTGGCGCTGTTTATGTCCCTGGAATCCCTGACCCCCGCCACGACCTCATCAATGTTTTCCAGGGCAATGATAAGCCCTTGTAAAATATGGGAACGTTCATCAGCCTTGCGAAGCTCATACCGAGTTCTTCGGGTAATCACTTCCACCCGGTGTTCCACAAAGTAGTGGATCAGTTCCTTGAGGTTGAGGCATTGGGGTTTACCCTTTACCAGGGCTAGGTTGATGATACCAAAAGAGGATTGCAGCGGAGTATGGGAGAAGAGCTGATTCAGCACTACTTTGAGAATGGCCCCTCTCTTGAGTTCAATGACGATCCGTAAGCCGTCCCGATCCGATTCATCCCGATGTTCGGAGATTCCATCAATGATCTTGTCCCGGATCAAGTCACTAATCCGAATAATCAGGGCGGCCTTGTTCACACCATAGGGAATTTCATGGAAGATGATAACTTCTCTACCGGACTTAGTGGTCTCCACGGTGAACTGGCCTCGAATCACTATCTTTCCACGGCCCAGCTTATAGGCTTCTTTGATGCCCCGACGACCCAAGATGATGCCGCCTGTGGGAAAATCCGGACCGCTTATGTGCTGCATAAGCGCTTCCACGGTAATAGCCGGATTATCAATGTACGCGCAGATCCCCTCGCAGACTTCGTTGAGATTATGGGAGGCCATGTTGGTGGCCATGCCCACGGCAATACCGCTTGACCCATTGATGAGCAGGTTCGGCACGGCTGCAGGAAGCACGGCCGGTTCTAACAGGGATTCGTCGTAGTTGGGAACAAAATCCACGGTCTCTTTTTTGAGATCCAAGAGCATTTCATCACCGATACGGGAGAGCCGGGCCTCGGTATACCGCATGGCCGCCGGAGGATCCCCGTCCAAGGACCCGAAGTTACCCTGACCTTGGACCAGGGGATAACGCAGTGAGAAGTCCTGGGCCATGCGAACCAAAGCATCATAAATAGAGGCGTCGCCGTGGGGGTGGTATTTACCCATAGCGTCTCCGGTGATACGGGCACTCTTCTTGGTGGCGGCATTAGGCCGCAGCCCCAACTCGTCCATGGCATACAAAAGCCGTCTATGCACCGGTTTAAGGCCATCCCGCACATCCGGCAAAGCCCGCGCCACAATGACCGACATGGCGTAATTAAGATAGGCGGTCTTTACTTCATCTTCTATTGCAACAGATATAATTTTTTCAGTATCAGCCATTAGGTATTATCCTTAACGGTTGACACTGTAATATAAAAATATAAGTTTGTCAAAGGTGTCGTTGATCAGTTGGGATTCACAGCATTATGGTATGCGTGCAAATCGCATACCGCCTGTTCATAATCGATCAAGGTGGTGATGCTGGGAGCGGTACCGCATACCTGACAATCGTGATTAGCCGCAAGTTTCACCTTCCGAAACTCCATGGTGAGGGCATCGTAGTTTAGGATAAAACCATTGAGGAGTCCGTCCAGGCCCAGAAGGTATTTCATGGCCTCGGTGGCTTGCAGGGTACCGATGACCCCGCCCATCACCCCTAGAACCCCTGCTTGCCGGCAGGTAGGAACCGCGTCCTGAGGAGGTGGGTTTTGAAATACACAACGGTAACAAGGGCCTTTCCCTGGGATATAGGTCAAAAGTTGCCCTCTGAACCGGATGATCCCTGCATGGACAAAGGGTTTTCCCAGCATCACACAGGCATCGTTGATGAGAAATTTGATGGGGAAGTTATCGGTTCCGTCAATGATAAAATCGTAGTTCTTATCCTTAATGATATCCGTGATATTGGTGGAATTGATCCATTCATGGTAGCTTACTACTTCCACATCGCTGTTCAACTCCTCCATGGTTTCCTTGGCAGACTGCACCTTGGGCTTTCCTATATCCCTAGTAGTGTGGATGATCTGCCGTTGCAAGTTAGAGAGATCAACCACATCTGCATCGGCAATACCAATAGTGCCGACTCCTGCGGCAGCCAAGTACATCGCTGCCGGAGACCCTAATCCTCCTGCACCGATAATAAGCACCCGGCCTTCCATGAGTTTTTTCTGCCCCTTAACCCCCACCTCTTTTAGGATGATATGCCGGGAATACCGTTCCAGTTGTGCATCGGTAAAAGCCATATTGTCTCCTTATATACATTCCAGTTATTTATGCTATGTTGACGGCCAATACAAAAACATACAACACCTCTTCAGCACCGATAAGGCAGCATTTTTTGTTTCCCAGGCTTTTAACGGGCTTGCTTTTCTATCTTTTCAACTTCTATTTCTATCCGTTGCAATTTTTTATCTACCTCTCCATATATTATAACCACGTCGTCGGCCCCTACTTCCAATCCATTCCATTCGTCATTATCGATTTCAAGGATTACCGTACCTGATCCGTCGTTAAACAGATATTTTTCGTTTCCAAGATAGCTCTCGATTCTCCCTTCCAATACCACATCAGCATCATGCGGCATGGTTTTTACCTCACTCGCCTTACTTATGGAGACTGATGAAGGACCCGTATAACCTCCTCTTTTTAACCCTTCCGCTCCAACGATACCGGTAACAACAAGTGCTATCATGAAAACCAACAATGCCGTCTTCTTTTTCATATAACTCCTTCTCCAAAGGTAACTTCATTGCAAAAAATTAATTCACTTAAAATATAAGCTCCTGATACTTGTTTAGTCAAGATGTTTTTTGCGTCGGCTCTAAGGGCGATTTCTCGGTATACTGTTCCTGCAATGCCGCCACGTCCACGGCCAAGTCTTCCTGTATATACCGGTTTATACCTCCAAAAGCAGCGTCTATCGTTACAAAGGCCGCTTCCAAGTATGCGCGCCGAACCGACAACACGGGTTCCAGGTGGGGATCTGCCGTGAGCCACTGACGGATCAGGCTCTTGAGATATGCTGCGGATAGGAGGTAATCCCGATAGATCCACTCCCGATCCACCCCTAACGCGGAAAGAATAAAGGCCGCAGCCAGACCTGTTCGATCTTTCCCTGCGGAACAGTGGAAGAGCAGGGGTATATGCCCAGGGTCAGCAAGAATCTTGAAAAATGCCCGGTATTGAGGCCGGGCAGTTTCGACCATACGGCCGTAGAGTTCCCGCATCAGCGCCTCACCAGAGACTCCGGTTTCAACCGCGCATAAGTCCAGGATGTTTCCTGCCTCAATAGGAAGCTCAAAGGTCTGCACCAGCGTGGCGAAACCGCAATTCGGGGCCCGTCTTTTTTCCTTAACTCCCCGAAAATCCACGATGGTCTTGATATGCCGTTTTTCCAGAAAAGCCTGGTCCTGCTCGGTGAGGCCATGTAAATCCCCAGCCCGATAGAGCTTACCCCACCGAAGCTGCCTGCCCTCCTGAGCCGGATAGCCTCCTAGGTCCCGTAGATTATGTACTCCCTCAAGAGGCAAGAGCCTGCCTGGCTCAGGTTCATCATACTGTTCTGTGTTCATACTTACATCCTTCCTCACCTTGTGCATATTGGGCGTTCCCGTCTATTCATTTCTTGCAAAATATTTTATAAATACTAATATAATATGGAATTTAAAGAATTAAACCTACATCCCGACCTTCAACGGGGTATCGCCGATGCGGAATATACCGTCTGCACTTCAGTGCAGGAACAGGTACTCGCCAACGCCTTTGGAGGCCAAGATCTTTACGTCCAATCTCAGACCGGAACCGGTAAAACCGCCGCATTTTTAATAGTTATCTTCCAGCGCCTCCTCAACGAGCCCCTCTTAAAGGGGAAAAAAGCGATCATTATGGTGCCCACGAGGGAATTGGCGATTCAGGTGGAGGAAGAAGCCCGGGTACTGGGAAAATACCTGCCCTTTAAAGTGGGAAGTTTTTATGGAGGGGTTGGATACACCACCCAACAGCAATTACTCAAAGATAATGTGCAGATCCTGGTGGGAACCCCAGGCCGGGTGCTGGATCTCAATCAATCCGGCCAGATGAATCTCATGGATATCGCCTTCTTGGTTTTAGATGAAGCGGATCGTATGTTCGATATGGGCTTTTACCCGAATTTACGGAAGCTCATCAAGGTGGTTCCTCCTGCAGATCGCAGGCAAACCATGTTGTTCAGCGCCACCCTGAATGCCTGGGTAAGAAATCTCGCGTGGGAGTACACGAAATCCCCTTATGAAATTGAGATTACCCCGGAAATCGTAACGCTGGATGAGGTGGATCAGATCCTGTACCATGTATCTACCAAGGACAAGATGAAGCTCCTTCTGGGCATCTTCCGGCGGGAACAGCCGGAAAGCGCGATTATCTTTTGTAACACCAAACGGCAGACGGAAATTGTGGCAAAGCGGCTGCAGGTCAACGGGTTTACCTGCGAATTTATCATCGGCGACCTGCCCCAATCAAAGCGCTTCAAAATTATTGATGATATTAAGGCAGGTCAGGTTAAGTATTTGGTGGCTACCGATGTGGCTGCCCGGGGCCTTGATATTGACGGCCTAGCCCTGGTGGTAAACTACGATCTCCCCGTAGAAGCGGAGAACTACGTCCATCGTATTGGACGAACCGCCCGGGCAGGAAAGACCGGCAGAGCCATCGCGCTCGTTAGTGAACAGGACGTGTATGAACTCGCGGATATCGAAAAATACATCGGGAAGAAGATCCCCGCGGAAATAGCCGGGGAAGGGCTCTATGCCCAAGATACCAGTGAAGGCATGAGGATTTATACTGATTTTATGGAAAGAATGGAAAGAGTAGAAAGACGGGCAACGGAAAAATCTGTACCTGAAAACCGCAGAGGAGGCAGACGTCCGCGGCAGCAAGAAGGACGCCAGACCGCAGAACGGGGTACGCACCGGGTTAAGGAGGGCAGCCAAGATCGGAGACCTTGGAAACAAGGAGTTACCTATAAGCCCACCGGACCGGTATTGAAGAAACTCCAGGACCCTGACTACCAAGACCTGTCCCACCTCACCTTTGAAGAACGGATGAGTTATTACAAACAAAAATACGAAACCCGATCCCCTTCGGCGAAGACTAAATCCCCACCCCGGGAAGCAGGCCTGCCCCGGGAGAATGGGGATAGTCCTAAGCGCAGACGTTCCAGATTAAGGACCGATAAGCAGGGTAAGGTTTCTCACGGGAGACGAGGTGAAGGTCTCAGGACAGAGGGTCCTGGGGAGGCAAGGCCGGACCAGTCCCTTAATCGACCGGCTCAAGTCCCCACGAGCAAGGTGCTCCCTCGATCCCAGGCCGGGGCAGCAAAGCCGCAGGAAACAGCGGATCCTGCTATAGCAAAGATAGAAAAAGTAGAACAGATAGAAAAAATAGAAAAAATAGAAAACGGGGTAAAAGCAGGAAAAGAAGGCTTTCTTGCCCGTCTGTTCAGCAGTTTATTTAGTAAAAAGTCACCTGTTTCCAAAAGGAGTCCTGATCTGTGATTACGATTACCGATGTCAGCTTGAGCTATGGAGAGCGAACCCTCTTTAAGGACGTCAATCTCAAATTCACCCCCGGCAACTGTTACGGCATCATTGGAGCCAATGGGGCAGGAAAATCCACTTTCTTAAAAATACTCTCAGGAGAAATCGAACACGACCGGGGTACTATTGGGGTCAGTTCTGGAGAGCGTATCGCGGTTCTGAAGCAGGACCACTTTGCTTTTGAGGCGTTTTCGGTTCTTGAAACGGTGATCATGGGGTATCCTAAGCTCTATGCCATTCAAAAAGAACGGGAAGGAATCTATGCTAAAGAAGATTTCTCCGAAGCCGACGGTATGCGGGCCAGCGAACTGGAAGCGGATTTTGCCGACCTGGGCGGCTGGGAGGCAGAGGCTCAGGCAGGGCAGCTCCTCTCCGGGCTGGGTATTGACGAGGCAGATCAAAGTAAGATGATGGCAGTTGTGGACGAATCCAAAAAGGTGCGGATATTGTTGGCCCAGGCCCTGTTCGGTAACCCAGACATTCTTCTTTTGGACGAACCCACCAACGGCCTTGACCTGGAATCCATCACCTGGCTTGAGGATTTCCTCATGGATTTTCCTAACACGGTTATTGTGGTTTCCCATGACCGGCATTTTCTCAACGCGGTCTGTACCCAGATATGCGACATTGATTTTGGGAAAATCACCCTCTATTCAGGGAACTACGATTTTTGGTACCAGATGAGCCAGATGCTCCAGCGTCAGGCTCGGGATCAGCTGAAGAAACGGGAAGAAAAAGCCCGGGAACTCAAGGAATTCATCCAGCGCTTCGCCTCAAATGCGGCAAAAAGCCGTCAGGCCACAAGCCGTAAGAAGGTTTTAGAAAAGTTGGATCTGGAAAACATCACCGTAACCAGCAGGAAATTTCCCTACGTGGGCTTCAAACCGGATCGGGAGATTGGGAACAACGTACTGCGGATGGAGAACCTAACCTATACGAGTGAAGGGGCTGCATTGCTTCCCCCTTTTTCGCTCACCGTGAATAAAGGGGATAAGATTGCCTTTGTAGGGGTGGAACATCAGGCCAAGACCGCGTTGTTTGACTGTATCGCGGGACTGCAAAAGCCTACGGGCGGCGCTTATTATTGGGGACAGACCACGAGCTTTTCCTATTTCCCCAAGGAAAACAACGCCTGGTTTACGGCGGAATGTTCCATTACCGATTGGCTCAAACAGTATTCTCCGGATCAGGATGACACGTACGTGCGCAGCTTCCTGGGACGGATGCTTTTTTCTGGGGACGAGGCCCTCAAGCCGGTGCATGTCCTTTCAGGAGGCGAAAAGGTCCGGTGTATGCTTGCCCGGATGATGCTTTCTGGGGCCAATGTACTCATCTTGGACGAGCCTACCAACCACTTGGATTTGGAAGCGATAACCGCGCTGAACGAGGGCCTTGCGGCTTTTAACGGGGTATTGTTGTTTAACTCCCATGACCATGAATTCGTCAATTCTCTGGCAAACCGTATCGTGGAAATCCTCCCGGCAGGATATGCCCCCATCGACCGTATGATGCCTTTTGACGATTACTTGGCAGATGCGTCGGTCAAGACCCTGCGATCCGCAGCTTCGGATTCTGCAGGTCGTTTGGTGATCTAATGTTCTTGCATATAGAAACTAGAGAGAGGAAGCCCGGGCTATAGCTGCAATTAACATAAAAAAGCGTATATTAGGATCATAATGTCCATATCTTGTTACCCTGAATGGGTACCCATAAGTTTTGCATTACAAACAGAGATACAAGCCCGGTTATTTCAGATTCCTGATGGAGTTTCGGAATACACCTTTGCCAATCTGTATTTATTTCGAAAACGGTATAATTATCACGTCTCGTTACATAAGCAGAGTCTGATCATTTCTGGAGAGCGGGAGGGTACGCGCTTTTTTATGAGTCCCTGCGAAGTTCCTGAACAGGAGGTGGTGCAGGATCTTTTCAAGACCCATGCCTATTGGAAAGGCATATCAGACTCGGTCGTGACGCCGAACCGGGAACGGCTTGTGCAGTGGGGGATTGAACTCACCGAGGATCGGGATAATTTTGATTACCTTTACCTGAGAACCGATCTTGCCCAGCTCCCCGGGAAAAAGTTTCACAAGAAACGGAACTTAGTGAACGCTTTTCTCAGTACCTATACCCATGAAGAAGCGCCTTTACACCCGGACCTCATTCCTCAAGCCATGATGGTGCTGGAACGGTGGCGGCAGGACAAGGGGGAGGATGGGGATTACCTTGCGGCCAAGGAAGCCCTGGAACGGTTTACGGTACTGGGTATGCAGGGGAGTATGTATTACATAAACGGAAAACCCGCAGGTTGGTGTTTAGGAGAAGCCCTGGCCAAAGGAAGCATCTTTGCCATTCATTTTGAGAAAGGCATTGACGAATACAAGGGGATTTATCAGTTTATGAACCAGACCTTTGCGGCGTCCCTGGCTGAAGGGTTTACCTATATTAACCGGGAACAGGATCTGGGGGACGAAGGGCTTCGTCAAGCGAAAATGACTTATCGCCCTTGGGGGTTTGTACGCAAATACACCGGTCATTACAAGCCGTAACCAAGGGGAACCGTGGTCCTGATAATGTACCTCGATTGATCTATTTGGCATAATAGTGCATAGTAAAATTACTTATGATGGATGAAGATTATCAGAAAGCTCTTTCTGAAGCTTTACAGGCTCGGCAGGAAGTTATTGAAAAATCGGTAATGCTTACCTTGAAAGAGGAACTCCGTGCTTTCTATAATGCCTACGGATCATTATATGCTATGTTACTCACCAAGGGGATGGTCAAGGAAGATCCGTATAAACAGGATGTTCAGATCGGGGAAATTAAGGTTCCTGCAACTGAAGCATTCTCAGACGCTGAAAAGAACGAACAGCTTACCATTCGATTGTCTCATTATGATACGCAGCTGGATATGCTGGTAAATTTTTATCAGTTTCACGTGACGTATTTTACCCTGGACCGGATTAAGCGTGTGCTTGGCCTCATAAAATACATTGATTGGATTAATCTTACCGAGGACTCTTCCTCTCCTATTACCCGGGCCGTGGCAGAATTAACCAGTCAATTACGGAAGGGAATTGATGCTTTGGGGGTGGGGGGTATCGTAGGGCTTATCCAGCGTTTATCTAAATTAAGCCGTTCGATACTGGGTTATTTAGAGGTACTGTCTAATTTTAATCGGGAGACGTATAAACTTGAAGTCCGAACGGCCATAAGTAAGCGTATACCTGAGGGAAAAAGCCCCTCGGTCGTTGATATCAAGAAACAAATAGCCGCTGCTATGCCGGGTCAGTCTGTGTATACCAAACTATTAGAGGAAATCATAAAAGAAGACTATTCCTCTCAGAGCCAGGAGTTGCGGGAAAATATCCTCAAATCGCTAAAGCTGACTCAGAATAAGAAAGATACCGCGGTGCATGAGGTTTCATTAAAGCATTTCCTCATTGAAGGAATTCAGATCCTAGGCGGGCTTACGCCGATTCTGCTGGAAGTAGGGGCGAAACTGGATGCTAATGAGACTATTCTGATAAACCGTAAGATCAGTTTTTGGGATAAAGTTAAGCGACTGTTGGCTCAGATACTCAACAAGGAGCCGGAAGCGGTCATATATGAAGTGGAACTGCAGAATCCGGGGAGTTCTCCGGTCAAAGTATCGGTTGACTTTAACCAGTTTCGTAATAAGATTGATAGAAAGATAAAACAATTTAACTCCGCGGCCAATACAAGCCTTCCCAAGCTGGCTGCGTTATCGGATGAGCAACTGATCAAGTTCTTGGAACAAGGTATCCGGGATATGCAGTCTTGTCATAAAACCTTAAACGCGTTGGATGATTATTTTAAGCAGGCGGTTGATCAGCATGAGCGGGATCAGATAAAGGGCATAAAACCGGAACTTTCTACCTTGAAGAACGCCTATATCAAGGCAAACCAGCGGTATTCTGATTATACCATCCAGAAGGAAGAAGCAGAACAACTTAAAAAGCTGGATATTGTCCAGAAAGATCAGGTTTAGAACGTACCGATGATAATAACAGGGGAATTATCACCTACTGGATGACGCGTAAGGCTGGCCAGTATCTGATAACTCGAAGATAAAGTCGAATCTATAGTATACAAGGTGTATGTATGAAAAAATCCAATGTCAGAGATATCGGGGTCAGGCTCACGTTCGGATATATGCTTATCATGTTGAGTTTTGGATCGTGCAAAAGCGCTGCTCATCGAGAAGAAGTGTTACCTGAGGAATCCACGGAGCGTTCTGTGGATTCTGGGGAATTCTCGCAAAGGTCGGATTTCGCGGAAACCCGGCCCCGGTCGTTGATCCGAGACCAGCTTACCCTGACCTTTTCCAAGGGGGAAGTGGAACTGGATTTCCGGAAGTCCTATCTTGCCCATGAAGCCCAGCTTTTTACCGGATTGTATGAGGGTCTTTTTTCCTATCATCCTTTTACCATGGAACCGGTTCCTGGGCTTGCCGAAGACTGGGAAGTGTCGGAGGATAAAAAACAGTGGACCTTTACCATCCGGGAAAACGCCCGATACTGGAACGGGGATAGGGTAAGTGCGGAAGATTTCCGGGCTGCTTGGATATCCCTTTTGGATCCTGCGGCGAATTCCCCCTATTCATCCCTGTTTGATATTATTGATGGGGCCAGGGAATACCGGACAGGGCAGCTGCGAGATCCCAGGCGGATTGGCATTAGGGCCGATGATCCGCGGACCTTGGTGGTCCGGCTTAACACCCCGGCATCTTTCTTTCCCAGTATGCTTTGTCATCATTCCTTTAGTCCAATTCATCCTTCTATGCTGAACCGCATGGATTGGTCTCTTTCTCCGCTGATTTCTAATGGACCTTTTTATATGCAGGAATACCAGCCGGATCGTATGGTGCTGGTTAAAAATGACCATTATTGGGATGCTCGCAATGTATCCCTGAATAAGATCATTTTGAAGTTTACCGAAGATGGGGATGAAGCCGCGGCCTTGTGGAATTCTGGGGAGGCCCGGTGGATTTCCGGGGAGGTAAACTTGGAAGGCCTCACGGATCGAAGCGGTATCATGGTCAACCCTATGTTTGCCACCCACTACTATTTTATTCGATCTGCGGAAAAGCCCTGGACTGATCACCGGATCCGGCGGGCTCTTTCCCTAGCCCTGCCCTGGGAGGAAATCCGGGAAGGACATTATCTTCCGGCAAAAACCCTCATTTATCCTATTCCAGGATATCCCCAAGTAAGAGGGCTGGATAATACTGATACCGAAGAAGCTCAACGGCTTTTGGCGGAGGCAGGGTTTCCCAAAGGGGTGGGGCTTCCGGATCTGGTGATCAAGTTGACCCCTTCTGCAGAGGCTTCCCGTATCGGAGCCCTCATGGCCGAGGCTTGGATGGGAAAGCTCGGGGTTCCGGTGAGAATCAATGTGGTTCCGTACAATCAATACTTTCACGCTCTGAAACAAAACGACTATGGGGTAGGCTTTTCCACCTGGATCGGGGATTTTGCCGATCCTTATACCTTCCTTCAAATGTGGCGCCGGGATTCTAATCTAAATGATGCTCAGTACAATGATACGGATTATGAAACCCTGATAGACAAGTCCATGACCGAAGATGGGGAAAAACGTTGGGCAACCCTGGCCGAGGCAGAAAAACTACTGCTTGACCGCGGTACCGTGCTCCCCATTTCCTATAGTCCGGCTATAAATATCGTGGATACCGATGAACTAGACGGGTGGTTTCCCAATGCTCTGGATATTCATCCTTTCAAGTACTTATCTTTCAAGGCCTATAAGCCTTTACCTGGGGTAACGCAAGCACCGCCAGTGGGCGAAAGCTGGGGGTGAGGGAATACCCTCTTGGCAGATGTTCTTACGCAAATCGTTCTCAGACGATATCCGCCGCCTGTTTTCGTGGGTTACGCAGCACTGAAATCTCATTCCATTATTTTAAATATGCTCCACAATATCATATTTGTAAGTAAATATATTTGTTATGAAAGCAACTTTTTTATGAATGAAATAAAAATATTGATTTATAAAAAAATTTTGAGTATGCTTTAGAAAATACTTCTTTTAAAATGAATGAGGAGTCAATCTCAACACTCGGCTGGTTTTGGGAGTGGCTCTATTCGGTAACTTTGAACTCAGGAGGGGGAGGATGATAAACCGGCATGCAAAAATACTCGAGATTCTTACAAAAAACCAGCGTATTGAAGTATCTGTCTTGGCATCCAATCTGGGGGTTTCCACGGTAACCATACGCAAGGAATTAGCGGTACTTGAGGAACAGGGCATTATTCGCCGGGAACATGGTTATGCAGTAATTGGTTCGGTAGATGATGTGGGTAGGCGTATGGCCTATCATTATGAAGTAAAGCGGCGGATCGCCCAGGCCGCGGTAGAGATAATACAGGATGGAGAAGTAGTGATGCTCGAGTCCGGTTCCTGTTGTGCATTTTTGGCTGAAGCGGTGGCTAAACAGAGACGGGATATTACGGTAATCACCAATTCGACCTTTATTGCCAATCATATCCGCCATGCAGC
>JAISBK010000068.1 GCA_031266255.1 Treponema sp. | reverse complement strand
ATTATCACTATCGTATTTTCTTGGGAGAACAAAAAAGAGGGAACAGCTTGTTACAAGTAGTACTCATGTTTATACCGAAATAATAGGTTCTATCTCAACGATTGCGTTCAAGTTCTTCTGCGGTGGCTTCCCATTCCCGGGTTTTATCGTCGATGTGCGCACTCACTTCGTCCAGATGCGCCTTAACACGCCGGGCATTGTCCCCATGACGATACACTTCGGGGCTTGCCAATTCCCCTTCCAGCCGGGCCTTTGCCGATTCAAGATCCTCCAGGGTCTTAAGAATTTCCGCTTCATGCCGCTCAAGCCGCCGGATCCGGATCTGCCGCTGTTTCTCTTTTTCCCGGTGTTCAGCTGCGCTGGGCATAGCTGCGCTAAGCGTAGCTGCGCTAGGCGTAACTGCACGAGGTGAAACCGGACCCGACATCTCACGAGGACGGTCTTCAAGGGGCTTAAGGTCCGGGGACTCTTCCCCTGCAAGACGGTCCAGGTAATACCCATAATTCCCATAAAACAGCCGGGGGCCTTGGGGGGAAAGTTCCAGGGTCTTAGTGGATAACGCCTCCATAAAAGCACGATCATGGGACACAAAGATGATGGTTCCGGTATAGGCCCGCAGGGTGTCAAGCAGAATATCTTTGGAATAGAGGTCCAGGTGATTGGTAGGCTCATCCAGGATGAGGAGGTTCATAGGTTTGAGGAGCATTCTCAGCAGGGCAAGCCTACTCTTTTCACCACCGGAAAGTACGGAAAGGGACTTGTACACATCTTCTCCCTGAAACAAAAACGCACCGAGCAGGTCCCGTACTTTAGGGAAGAGCGCCGTAGGAGCCGCGGCTTCCATGAAGGTAAGGACGGTTTCAGCACCACCGAGAGTTTCCGCTGCATCTTGGGAAAAATACCCCGGCTGAACACCCACACCATACCAGAGGCTTCCTTGAAATTCCTGATCCCCGCCGGAAAGGATCCGCAGTAAGGTGGTTTTTCCTGCGCCATTGCGGCCTACCACCACCAGCCGTTCCCTTGATTCCACGACCAGATCCAGTCCTGAAAGAACCTGCCTGCTCCCATAGCGTTTCCCTACCCCTTCCAAACTCAGGGCAAGCCGCCCTGCATGAGGCAGCGGGGAAAAGGTGATGCGGATATGCTTCAAGGATTCAGGAATCACTATGCGTTCCATCTTTTCCAGTTTTTTTATCCGCTCCTGGACCATGGCGGCCTTGCTGGCCTTGTAGCGGAACCGGCGGATCAGGGCTTCTGCTTTGGCGATTTCCTCTTGCTGGGCCTCATAGAGTTTCATCAAGGTTTCCAGGGCTTGATCCCGAACCTGTTCATACGCGGTGTAGTTCCCCCCGTACCGAGTGAGCTTACCCTGAAAGAGTTCATAGACCTCGGTAATGGTTTGGTCCAGAAAGTACCGGTCATGAGAAACCAGCAAATAGCCGCCGGTAAAGGAACGCAGCCACGATTCAAGCCAGGCCCGGGCTTCAATGTCCAAGTAATTGGTAGGTTCATCCAAGAGCAAGATGTCGGGATGTTCAAGGAGTACCTTGGCCAGGGCAATACGCATCTGCCAGCCGCCGGAAAACTCCCCGGCGGCCCGATCCATATCCGTAGGAAGGAAGCCAAGGCCGGAGAGCACGATAGCGATAGTTTGCTCCCGCTGGTAATACCCGGACTGGTCTATCTGATCCTGGATCCGGTGGTACGCTTCCAGTAAGCGTTCGGTATTCCGGTTGTCCTGGGTTGCCCCTTCCAGGGTACGGCCAATGGCTTCCATCTCATGGAGCAAGGCAATGATCCCGGTATACGCGGTTTCCGCTTCCTCCCGCAGGGTCCGCCCCTGATATATAATGCCGGATTGGGGAAGATACGCGATTCGGCTGCCTTTCTGTACTGCCCGGTCTCCTGAATCCCCGGAAATAAGACCCGCAATGATCTTCATCAGGGTGGATTTTCCGGATCCATTAGAACCGGCTAGACTTGATCGGGAACCTGCAGATAAGGAGAGGCTGACCTCTTGCAGGATATCCCGGTCTCCAAAGGCGAGAGAAACCTTGGTAATCTGAACCAAACCCATACGCTAGGACTCAGCCTTAGCAAAATAGATAACCATCGGGGAACTTGCCCGCCGGGTAACGGTTACGCCATCCAGATTGGACGGCGGTACATACTCGATCCTGAACCCTTGGGATTCAAGGGTATATAAGAAGTGAATCCTCTGGTCGGCATCCCTGAGCTGCCCGTCAAGGTACAGGGAAAAAGCGCCGTCATAGCGGTGCTGGAGATCAGGCGCAAGAAAAAGCCCCATAGCCAAGGTACCGCTTCCTTGGGCAGCCGGGGGAATCACCCAGGGAATGAGCCGTTCATAACCGGTCCAAGAGAACCTGCCTTCCTGAGAAAATGAAAGGACCCCGTAATTGTCGCTGCGGAACACCGGCCCCAGGGTATAGATACTCATGAAAAGCAGATCCCGGCGCGCAAGCTCCTGGCGGATAATTTCCTCCACATCCGATGGCAGGGCCAGGAAAAGCAGGGTCTGCAGCGCGCTGCCGCTTTCGGTAAACTGCACTTCCAATGAAGTATCCGAGCGCAGGCGCATCTGAAGGGAGGCGCCTTCAAAGCGCCAGGACCTATCCCCTTCGGCACGGATGCCGGTATAGGAAAAGGTTTTGTCTACGGTAGGCACATAGATATGGGCGATCCCCGGTTCCTCTGCTGGTGCAAAACGCCACTGCCGGGACAGCTCTTCCAGGTCTATTTTCTTTAAGGCAATCATGGTGCCATAGAACTCAGGCGACCAGGTTTGCTGTAACACTTTTTCAATATCCGGATCCGCAGCTTCCTGTACTTCATGGACAAGCTGCAAGGGGCCTCCTGCATGTTCAAAAAGCCGCAGCCGATAGGAGAAACAGTAACCCCGGCTCCCGTCTTGAGTTAAAACCTGATACCATTGACCGGGCAGGGGATTCCCCGTAGTGCTTATGGCCTGAGTCCCCTCAACCTGAGACAGGACCTTGATAAGCTCTCCCTGCCTGAGCCGGTACACCCGTTTGGCGCTGTTATCTGGGGCCTCTCGTATGGGAAGCCCGTCTTGCAAGGTTTCCCCGTAGGTCTGGGCGAACGGTGCAAAAGCTCTGGCTTGTGTTAGCGCGGCCTTTTTGTTTTTTATCAGTTCCAGTTTGGAAAAGGGGATCTTAACGGTAGTAACCGCATTGGACCGGTATGTTTCAGGGATACCTGCCTCCCAAACCTGATCGATCGTTGATTCGCTATAAACCGGCAACACCTCCCCCGAAGGCACTGCAGGATCCTCCAAGAACCATAATAAGATTCCCCATCCCAAGGGTCGAGGGCCGCAAGAGCCCAAGAGCATCGTGAAGCTGCTTACTGCAAAGAGCATCAGGGGAAAGAGAAACCGGTTATTTCTATGTATCATAGGGTGTTATTATACCGGAATTGGGGCATAAAAACTAGGAGCCGCAATGCCCGGTTTACTTTTTTGACTTAGTGCAGAATCTGAAAAAAGACTTGCGCAATAGTTCAAAAATATACTACACTATTTTCATGCTTTTAACCAATACAGAGCAAACAACAGTCTTTGGCTCACGGCTCAAAATCTAAAGACTTCGCCCAAAAATCTTTAGACTGTAACCCAAAATCTGTAAACAATACCCTGTTTGGAGGTACAAACGCCCTATTCGGCATACATGAGGAGGAATAGACCATGAGTCAAAAAACCACTGACGGGTTGGCCGCCTGTATACGGGTTTTCAATCGTGCGACGGGTATCGGGCTGCGGGCAAAATCCCTTTTTGCCGCGGTACTTTGGATACTCGCCGTCCCCCTTGCCACACAGAGTCAGGAGAAATTCTCCTTTTCTCTGGCACCCAAAGTCCTGAAAGACGGCTCCATAACCGATATATCCCTCGGTTATCACTACACCCCTAAGAGCACGGGAAACGTGCGCCTCCGTTTTTCCAACACCGCCAAGAACGAGCAGTTTGACGAAACCGTCCCAGACTCCATTAACGCGGTTAAAGACGAGACCTTTGCGCTCTTTCTCACGCCCTTTGAGTTCGCTTTCTTTAACCGGCCGGGGGTCCAACTCAAGGCCGGTGGCGGGCTATACTACGAGTATTACGCCAGTACTGAAAAGGGCTTTTTCAATATGCCTGCCTTAGAGACCTTAGGCAAAGAGCGGGTGAACTCGTTTTCCAACGACTTTACCACGCACAGCGTGGGCCCCACTATTACCCTTGGATTTAATTATCAATCGGAATGGTTTAGAGCGGTGGTCAACGGGGGCGTGGTACCTATCTTCTACCTGAGCGCGCACCAAGATATGAAGATTACGCCCCTTATGGACCCGCGTAGTGCGGATTATTCCCAGGAAACCTCTGGGGGTCCCTATTTTTACGCGGATCTTACCGTTACGCTGTTCAAGTACGCATCCCTGGCACTTTTATACGATTATTCCACATTGGATTACCAGGTCATTGATTTTGACGATCAATTCAAATGGTTTACCCCTGAAAGCAAGACCATAAGCCAGTCGTTGAAACTGGAAGTATGCGCGTTTATTCCGTTAGGAGGGAACGTCTATGCCCAGATTGGGTATGGACATTCCTTTGATTCCATACAGGTTAATTCCGCGCCCTTAGTAGAGAGCAGCAGGGATTATGTGATACTCGCTATGATTTTGACGGTGTTGGCCCTCGCCGCTTGCCCTCCGGGTGGTGTGGTAGAGGGTGGTAACGAAACGTACCCGAAAGAACTGTGGGGCGAGTGGTTACGTATGGACACCGGAGACAAGTGGTATATATCCAACAACGCACTCAAGATAAACGGCGCAGACGCCTCAATGAGCGCTACCCTGACCAAGCAGTCAGACCGGGTCATTGAAGTAACAGACCAAGGCAGGAAGTACTATCTGTATGCATCCCGTGTTGCGACCGCCAGCTTCACCGGTACGATAGTCGGTGCGGAGGGTTCCGGGCGCGCTATCAGCGGAGGCTTGGGCGGGATCCGCGTCTCCATAGAAAACCTGAACAACAAAGCAAACGACTTGACCGCTGATACCGATGCGGAGGGGAAGTTCACCGCAGAAGGGGTCATTCTGGGGGACGCATACAAACTCACCCCCCAAGGCGGGACTTCGGTAACGGTAATACCCACGAGCGACGGAGGCGACATAGGCGTCGTTACCATTACCCGGGGAGTAAATTTCAAGACCTCTCTCATTTCCACTCAGTCCTCCACAGACTTGACCGAGCTTTATATGAGCGAGGCTTATCAGTTTGAAATTGAATTTGAGAACACGGGGGATGAGGACTGTCCTGCGCCTTCGTATACCATTACCGAGCCGAGCGGTGTAAGCATAACCGGGACCTTGCAGGGCATATTAGGCACGATTGAACCGGGCATGAAGAAGAAGGTCCCCATAGGTGTTAGGTGTTCCGCGCTTGCGAGCGACCATGAGTACAAGAAGATAAACATAAGAATAGTGGATGGGACAGGCAAGACTTGGGACGACTCGGTGTCATTACGGTTTTACAAGGAGTCCATGGACTTTACTATAAAAGCGGAGAAGCCGGTCTCTGGTATTCTCATATCCCCTGACTCCAAGACGTATTCGTTTACTAACGTTACAAACGGGTCTGTAGCTGTGCCGCGGCGCACGTCTGGGGATTATCTGCTGGTGTTCTCAGGCGCGACCATAGAAACCGAGACCAGGTATGCGCTGGGCATAGGGGTTGAGGCTGACGGGGATTTCAGCACGTTTTTTGATACAGCGAGATATGAGCCGAACAACATGGAAAGCGCGGCTGTTTCACTAAACGCGCAAAAAGTCACGGCGTACTTGTACAAGAATGACATAGATTATTACCGTATATCGTATGGCAACGTCAATTTCCCCTCAAACCCGACAAATGTGTCCGCACCGACAAATGTGACCGCAAGTATAGCGGACGCTCAAGTTACCCTTTCGTGGAACGCGGTTACCGGAGCAAGATCGTACAATATTTATCGATCAAACAGTCAAACCGGAACGTATACAGAAGTAGGTACGTCCACGTCGTCGTCTTATACTGAGACCGTTACTACGAGGGGAACCTATTACTATAAGGTAAGTGCGGTGGCTGCAAACAGCGTTGAAAGCGCTTATTCCACTCCAACAGCAGTAGCGGTTACAACGCTTCCTGTGGAGATTGACGTTACTAATCTGTCTGACACCCTCTCTTGGCTTTCCGTAAACGCGGTACGCTTAACCCATTATACCTTGTCATTAACAAGAAATGAAACTATCCAGCCGCAAACGTTTTCCTATGCAGGTACGGATATAACGATAACGCTTAAAGGGAAGGGTGGGGAGAGAATCGTGAGTCTTTCGGGTAACGGATCGCTTTTCACGGTTGCCGGCGGCGTAACGCTGGTATTAGACGACCGCGTTACCCTCAAGGGACACAGCAGTAATAACGACTCATTGGTTCGGGTCAATTCAGGCGGGAACCTTGTCTTAAAAGACGGCGCAAAAATCAGCGGCAACAC
>JAISBK010000062.1 GCA_031266255.1 Treponema sp. | reverse complement strand
ATGGAGATGATCCACAAAGTATGGTAGACCTTAAACGAAGCCGTAATTGATATAAAAGAACGCCATATTAAATGCTTTCAAGTGATTGCATACCTTCTTAGGGAAACAACAAGTCTTCCTAAAGATCCTGTCAATAGTTTTGTGTAAATAAAATTCATAGGAGCGGAACCCACTCGCCGAAAAACACCCCAAACTGGTTGCGGGCTGCCCCCCAATCCTTAATCGGCATACTCCACTTTTTTGCCCCATTCCGCAAGGCCACATACTTGATTTTGTATATCGCCTCGTCATTCACCAGAATAGTTTATCCCCAGCCGTTTTATCCGTTTCTTTAACGTGAGGTTCGACGAACATAAATACGCTGCATGTCCCCTTGCGGACATACTCATTATCTTCCCATTTCTCATGATGTTCGTTCATCGGTATCGGTTCCCGCTTCTCTCCCAGCAGTTGTACCGGCTATTCGTCCATACAAACTACCGGTTTCCGCTTATCGTAGGGTCGGTGATACACTCGCCCTATGGACCATAGAAATAATCTGGGAAGTTATAAAACGGCTCTTTAAGGTCAGTGTGTCGGTATGGCGGACGATTCGGGCATTAGGGTTATCGGCACAACGGCCCCGGTATGTGGCATATCAGCAGAACGAGGAAGTGGTTGAGAGATTTTTAAGGAAAGAATATCCTGGGATAAAAAAAGAGGCCAAAAAGTGCGGTGCAACGATATATTGGGGGGATGAATCGGCGATACGTTCTAATTATCAAAGCGGGACGACCTGGGCACCCAAGGGACAGACTCCGGTTATAAAGACAACGAGAGTGCGTTTTTCTATTAATATGCTGTCAGCTATGAGCAGCAAGGGACATATGAGATTTATGGTAACCGAAAAGAAGGGTATGATACCGGTGTTTATAGATTTTCTGAAACGAAAGTACCGGAGGAAAGCTAGAGTTTTTTTATCTTCCTGGATATTCACCGGAATTGAATCCTGAGGAGAGTGTATGGTTGTATGTGAAACATCATGTAATAGGCAAGAAGATAATAAGGGGACTGGAACAATTCTTAAAGGTAGTGGAGGAAGCGCTCTACAGATTAATGCATAAACCTTCTGTCATTTCCGCTTTCTTCAGAAAACCATCTCTGCAATATACATTATGAGGTAATATTTACGAAAAGTTTAGTACTAGAACTACGTCGCACCTCATGTAGGTGTGTAGATTGAAACATTAAAAAAGGATATAGCTCTTAAAAAAAGACCCGGTGCATATCGTTTCTTTTTTTATTTTCCCCAGGCATCAGGTTCTACCGGAAAAAATATAATCCATAAGTAGTTTTAGTGCTTTTTATCTTTCTTCCTGGTTTCCTATCATAATTATTGCCTCAAAAGTGTAATACCACCTATCAAGCGGTGTTTGTGATATAAACTATTCAACTATGAGTAACCGTATATATATTTATCCCCCTCGTTGAAATAGCATTACTATTTATTTTGTGTTGAAATTTATATTACTTAAGACTAACTAGTATAAATACTACAGATAAAAAGGAAGAATAAAAAAATATGCAAAAAATCGCTTGACGTTTGCAGTCATTGACTATAATATATATACAATCAATGACCGCTAAAAATCGAAAAGGAGAAAAAATGAAAAGAAAAGAAGAAGCGCCAATTGCGGAAAAAAAGCCGCGGGTAAAAAAAGCAGCGAAAGTGGTGGGGCAGCCGAAGCCGGTACCGGTGCTGAATCAAGGAATACTATTTTCAGCGCGGGATCTATCCGGTACCCAATTAGATCTTTTCGGAGATGATAGGATAATTAGTCTAAGTTAACATTTGTCCTGATGATGGGGCCCAGTGGCACCGGGCGGAAACGGCGTCGGCGGTAGCTCCCGGCTCTAGGCCGGGAATCATAGGAGCCCCCAGGGTTGGGGGCGAGGAGTACAGATGCAACTTGTAGGAAATTCTAACTATAGAGAGATCGTTGGTAAGATTGGGCGGAAATGGGGCCTAGAGGATGCTGATACCAGGCGAGTCCTGGATGACATGATGGCATGGAGCTCCCGGTATGCCGAGGAGCTTGAAGAAATTACCCATGCCGGCATTGGTGCATATAATGCCAGATGGGTGGCTTCAAAGCCAGAAGACGAAGAGGTGTTCGTTTGGTTTTCAACAGATGGGGGAGATTCACATGAATCAAACTTAGATGAAGATATGGCCAGTATAATGGGGATAGAATGGGAAGATTTAAGGGATGCACTGTCCGGCTACGAATTGTAGCCCCCTTATTGCCCTGAAGATGGGGAGGTGGCGCTCCCCGAAACCCCTACGGGGGCTTTTGCCCCCGAGTAACCTTTAACCCCCTGAGAGGGGGGTGTTTTTTGTGGAGAAAAACAGAACATGAAAACGAAAAAAAATTAAGCACCCCTGAAGTTGCTGAATTATGCAAATGTGATCGGAGAACCGCCCGGAACTGGGCGGTAAAAAATGGGGTAGAGTTAGTCGGGATTTGGACCCGCGCTAATTACCTATGGGACGATGGCGACATTGCCCGGTTCAAAAAACGGGCAGCGCCCGGGAGACCAAAAAATAAATCAACGTAAAACGGGTCTCGTCAATTAATCACAATTTCCGGTAAGCCGTTTACCGCTTCCCGTTTCATCTTGTCAGTTGCTTTGGCGTATACCTGGGTGGTTTTTAGGTTCGTATGGCCCAGGAGCTTTAAAATCGTGTAAATCTCAGCTCCTGCTTCTAAAGACACTACCGCAAAGGTATGCCGTGCCGTATGCCAGCTGATTTTCTTTTCAAGTTCTGCCTTTTTAGCCCACCGGGTGAGGTAGCTATTAATCGTATATTTCACACTCCCAAAAATGGAAGAATCCTTGTACTAATCTAAAAAAAGCTAATTCATTGTAGTATAATGCACTCCGTTCTTTAGTCTGTAGCTGTTTTTTACCTCATCATACTTTGCGGATCACAACCTAACTAGGTTTTTGTTATTGGGCAACCGGCCCATTTTGACTAGATTATTTTTGAGGCAATGCGCACACTTGACCTCCGAGCAATAAAGGTGTATTTTATTTTGCAGATATATACATTGACCTATTGGGTTAGGTGGCCTGTAATTGTTTGTTACATAATGACATGTACCTCGATCTTTAGGAGGTAGAGCCAGGCCTTTTTAAGGTACAGGTCAATAGTTCGAATCCAGCGTGGCTCAAAGAGGATAGATGTACAATGCCTTGTTTTTATAGGGAGTGATGCGTGTCGGAAACTATGATACCTATCGCTTTTACTGGAGGCGGTACTGGAGGGCATATATATCCCGGTCTTGCGGTTGCCGCTTATTTACAAAAACAAGGTAATTATCGTATCTTTTGGATAGGTTCCAACAAAGGAATGGATAAAATCATCGTAGAACAGGCAGGGCTTGAGTTTTTTGGTATTCCTGCGGGTAAATTGCGGCGGCAAGTATCTCTCAAACATGGCGCTGAGGCGCTTAAAGTGGGCGCGGGATTTTTTGCAGCTCGAGGCATCTTGAAACAAAAACAGCCTAGACTGCTTTTTTCTAAAGGGGGCTTTGTCAGTGTACCGCCTTGTCTTGCGGCGGCATCCTTGGGATTGCCGGTATGGACCCATGAATCGGATGTGAGTCCTGGACTTGCCACGAACATCAATGCCCGTTTTGCCCAAAAGATTTTCATTACCTATGAGGAAACTGCGGCTTTTTTTCCTCAATCCTATCAAGATCGAATCATCCTTGCCGGTAATCCGGTGCGTCCTGCATTTCGTTCTGCGGACCCGGTGCAGGGAAGGGCATTTCTTAAGGTCAAGGAAGGGGAGCGAATACTTCTGGTTCTCGGGGGAAGCCAAGGATCCCACCAAATAAACGAACTGGTACGGGAAACCCTGGACGAGCTTACTCGGTGGTATACCGTGGTACATCAGACGGGGCTTGAGCACGGTTGGGACGTGAAGCCTCGGGAACGGTACCGGCCATATCCGTTTTTCCGGGAGGAAATGCCCCAGGTTCTGGTGGCTGCGGAATTAGTTTTAGGCCGTAGTGGTGCGGGAACGCTCTGGGAATGTGCCGCCACAGGACGGCCTATGGTACTGATTCCCCTCAGCGGCTCGGGGACCCGGGGAGATCAGGTAGAAAATGCCCGGATTTTTGCCAATGCCGGGGCAGCGGTGGTACTGGGACAGGCTTTTGGGACCGAAGCCAGCCCCGAGGCTTTGCGCACGGTGATTGCCAAGATCGCAGAAGATGCAGGCCGGCGAACCGCTATGGCTGCTGCCTCAGCCCGGATCGGCTGTCTAGACGGCGTGGAGATCATTGCCGAAAGGATCCAGCATGATTTGGGAGCAGTAAAAGGAGCATTATGCAGCATATAGTACCGATTGATATTATATTTACCATCTTCATCATGCTATTTGCGGTCCGAGGCGCGCTTCGAGGATTCCTTGATGAGCTCCTATCCATAGCATCTTTGATATTGGGTTTTCTGGGAGCGCTCTTGTTCTATAAAAAGGGAGCGGATTTGATCCGGACGAAACTTCCCGAAGATATGCGGTTTCTTCCCGAGATGCTTGCTTTTGGCGCGGTGTTTTGTATTATCTTCGTGGGAGTTAAGGCGCTTGAACTACTGGTGAAAGATATCATCCTGCGGATTAGGCTCAATGGGGTGGATCGGGTCTTGGGTGTGTTCTTTGGTTTAATAGAAGGCTTGGTTCTCGTAACCCTGATGCTTTTTCTTCTGAACATCCAACCTTTTTTTGATACCCAGTCCATGTTCAACGAGAGTATTTTCGTCGAATTACTTATGCCTGTTATTATCCACTATTTCCCCAGTATGGTACACCTTCCTTCTATCTTCCAGGGAGATCCCTTGTAGCCATGTTTGACCATATCTTGGAACAGCCTGCGGTCAACCAATTAGGGCGTGATAAAATGGCAGGTATACTGGCCCCTTCTATGCTGTTTTCCGGTCCTCCGGCCTCAGGGAAAGGGACCGCGGGTCTGGAATTGGCCCGGATTCTTTCCTGTGAAGATCCTGCTACTCAAGCGAACTGTACTTGTCATGCCTGCTCCCGGCACCGGCTGCTTATCCACCCAGACTTACTAAACTTGGGGCCCCGTCCATTTTCTGCAGAAATGAGCGCTGCCGCTGCCCGTTGCTTTCGGGAACCGGATCCCCTGGGACGGCTCCTGTTCATCCGGTCTGTGCGAAAACTCCTTGCCCGGTTCTCCCCGGTGTTTTGGGAAGAAGATCCTCGGTTTAAAAAGGTAAGTGAATCTGTTTTTACCCTGGAGGAAGCCTTGGATGAATTTTCCAGCCTCAAGCCGGAGGAACTCAAAAAATCCATAGACAAAATCCTCAAGAATGCCGTGAAACTCGAATCCGAAGGCATGAGTGAGCTTATTCCCATTGGACATATCAGGCGGGCCGCTGCCTGGAGCCATTTAGCCCCTATGGGAAAGCGGAAAGTGCTCCTCATCGAAAACGCTGACCGGATGCAAGAGGGTGCCCGAAATTCCCTTTTAAAACTACTCGAGGAACCCCCGCCGTCGATAACTATCGTGTTGACCAGTTCCCGTGAAAAAGCCCTACTCCCTACCATAGTATCCCGGCTCCGGCCCTACCGGTTTATCCGGCGTTCTCCAGAGGTGGAAGCTGCGGTGATCCGGGAGGTGTTTAAGGATACCTTCCTCCAAGGGGCTTCGATAGGATCCCCTGGGGCGCTTGGGATTAGTACCTATCTTAGCTCATTTCTCCCGGTACCCGAGGATTCCCTGCGTCCCTTGGCGGCGTTTTTTGCAGCCTTTATTGCCCGGGGAACCATCATCCTCCTGAAAAGCAAAGGGGTTTCTCCGTTCCCCGATGAACTGGTGGCCTTGGGCAAGTACGCTACTACCATAACCGAGGCAAGTACCTTGGGCAAGCCCGGTCAGGACACCCAGAGCGTCATTGCGACGATTCTTGCAGGCGCGGAAAAATTTGAAATCCGGGGGCTGTTTGCGCAATTTTTGCGGATGCTCCTTCAGGTGGTTTCTGAAAGCCGTACCTCCCTTGGTCAGGCCAAGCATCCGGCGCTGATCCTTGATATATGGCGGAAGTACACCGCAGAGGCGGCCAATGCGGTGGGTATCTACAATCAAAGTCCGGTACTTGCGTTAGAACGGCTTAGTACAGAACTCAGGCGAGGTTTGGCAGAACAGTGGCCATAGAACATCAGAGAAAAGTAAGAAAAGTAACATAAGAAGATATTACATGAGACAGTTTATTAAACGGGCGTTACAAAAACTCAACAAGATGACCGGAGAACAGATTCGGGACATCTTGGTGTCCGCAGCTGCTGAAATCGAACGGCTGGAAACCGTACTGGATTCCATCACCGATGGGATTGTGGTCTGTGATACGGAACATAATCTCATCCTGGCCAATAAGTACGCGGAACGGTTTCTTCCCTTAGGGTATGATGAACAGGGAAATGGGCCTATATGGACCTTGATCCGGGACGAACCAGTGGCTGAATTTTTTGAAGCTACCCTGATGAACGGCGACCGGGTTGAGGAGCGGGAATTCGACGTGGAAAGTAAAGGCAAACAACGGCTCTTAAGCTTCAGTGTCCTTCCCTTGGTTCAGGATCATCAGGTGTCCGGTTCGTTGATCCATGTGGAGGATATTACCGAAAAACGGGGCAAAGAGGCCCGCTTGCGGCGCATGGAAAGCCTGGCCAGTCTTACCACCTTGGCAGCGGGGGTAGCCCATGAGATCAAAAACCCCTTAGGCTCCCTTTCTATCCATATCCAGCTCATTCAAAAGGCCATGGATGCGAACCGGGATTTGTATTTTCGATCTCACCCGGCAGAACAGGGGGATCGTAACCAGGAGTCAATGGAATATTTTCAGCTCCTGGATACCTATATTGGGGTGGTTAACGAAGAGATCGACCGGCTTAATGGGATTGTGGTCGATTTTCTGTTTGCGGTTCGGCCCATGAACATGGAGTTTCGGGAGGGAAACATCAACATCCTTATCGTAGAACTCACGGATTTCGTGGGTTTTGAATTGGAGGAAGCCCATATTCGGTGTGTCCTTGAACTGGCCAAGGAACTTCCCCTGATTGATTTTGATGAACGGTTTATGAAACAGGTCCTCCTCAACCTCATTAAGAATGCCATCGCGGCTATGCCTGCAGGGGGTACCTTGCGGATCTGTACCGAGAAGGGGGAGGGGGAAATTATCATCAAGGTATGCGATACGGGCATTGGGATCCCTGAAGAAAATCTTTCCAAGATATTTGAGCCCTATTTTACCACCAAGGAAACCGGTTCCGGCTTGGGGCTTACCTTGGCGTTTAAGATAATTCGGGAACATCAGGGAGAGATTACGGTAAAGTCTAAAGCCAAAGAAGGAACGTGTTTCATCATCACCCTTCCCATTCCCCAAAAGGAACAGCGGCTTATCAGTTACGAAGGCGAAGCAGAGGCAATCTATGAACTTTAAGCTCCTCGTAGTGGATGACGAAAAAAACATTCGGGAAGGCTTGGCTGCCTCCCTGGAGATGGACGGTTATGAGGTGGTAACTGCCGCACAAGGGGAAGAGGCTTGGAAGCGTTTTCAGAAAGGTGACCTTGACTTAGTGATCACCGACCTTCGTATGGCAGGCTTGAGCGGGGAGGATCTGCTTAAGCGCGTTACTGCAGAAAGTCCAGGGATTCCGGTCATTGTGCTTACTGGTCATGGTACGGTGGAGACTGCGGTGGCGGCTATGCGGAATGGGGCCTACGATTTTCTTACCAAACCCGTCAATTTGGGTAGGCTCTCCCTTTTGGTAAAGCGGGCCCTCCAGAACCGGGAGTTGTTGCTCAAACACCGGCGTATGGAAGAAGAGTTGGAACGGCACAAACAGTTTGAGACCATCATCGGTACCTCAGGCCCCATGCGCCGGGTCTTTGATACCATCAGCCGGGTAGCCCCTGCCAAGGCTTCGGTGCTTATCACCGGTGAGTCAGGGGTGGGAAAAGAGCTCGTAGCCGATGCCATCCACGGACTTTCTCCCCGCAAAGGAAAACCCTTGATCAAGGTGCATTGTGCGGCCCTTGCCGCGAGTCTTCTGGAGAGCGAGCTTTTCGGCCATGAGAAAGGTAGTTTTACCGGGGCAACGACTCGAAAACGGGGCCGCTTCGAGCTTGCCCATGAGGGGACCCTTTTTCTTGATGAAATTGGGGAAATCGACCAGAACATTCAGATCAAGCTCCTACGGGTACTTCAGGAAAAGAAATTTGAGCGGGTAGGAGGGGAAGAGACCATTGAGACCGATGTACGGATTGTGGCAGCTACCAATAAAGACCTCAAAGGGGAGATCGAAAAGGGGAATTTCCGGGAAGACCTCTATTTCCGGCTCAATGTGGTGAACATCCTGGTTCCTCCCCTGCGGGAACGAAAAGACGATCTGCCCCTGCTTATTACCTCGTTTCTCAAGGAGTTTGCCCGGGAAAACGGCAAGGCAGTGGACGGTATTGACGAGAAAGCCCGAGCAGCCATCTACGCGTATGATTGGCCGGGTAATGTACGGGAACTGCGGAATTGTATGGAAAGCGCGGTGGTCATGGCTAAAGGGCCGGTCATCACCGAAGATGATCTTCCCCCTACGGTAGGGAGGAAAAGCGATGAGGGCTGGATCCGCATCCCCCTGGGTACGAGTCTTGAGAACGCGGAGAAGATCATCATTCGAGATACGCTTACGTTTCTCCAGGGCAATAAAAGCAAGACTGCGGAGGTCTTGGCCATTGGCCGTAAGACCCTGCACCGCAAGCTGGCAGTTGAAAACAACGGGTAACCATTTTGCTTGAAAGAAAACGTCCTACCCATCGTTATCCTTATCATAGCGTTTCCTCAGCCTCCGAGAATCAAAATCCTGCCTCCTCAAAGGATCCCGGTACCCATGATAGACGAGCCGTCCTTTTTCACATTACTATGAAGTATGCTAGGTATCTTGAGGTTCTTTCAAAACTTCAGTTTTCAAAGAGCAACGTTAGATTTAACGGGAACGAGCGGCTTAGTAGCCACGCGTTCCAAAGCCACTTTCAAAACCAAGCGAATTTTGAAAGTGGGCCTCTTGGTTATGATTACTTCTTGTACGGCGGCGCCATCCTCAGTACCTCCCCAGGAAGTCCCCCTTCCCGCGGTGGTTCCTGAAAATTCCCCGCTCCCGGAAGAACCACCGCCGCAAACCCCGGATCCCCTCAGTCCACCTCCTTCTGATCCTGCCCCCACATTACCACAGGAAACGCAGCAGCCCCTTCCGCCGGCCCCTTCCCCGCAGATCCCTCAAGAAAGCCCTCGTGAACCTCCTCGTCCTCAGGAGTCTTCGCCTATTCAACCGGATAGTACCCAGGATGAAGTTCCTGTTCAGGTTGCGCCGGATCCTCCGGTTGAAACGCCGTCTCAAATCATCCCGCAAGCCCTGGAGGAAGTAGCTGAAACCGCTTCTGTTGTTCCTTCCCTTCCTCTTGAGCCCCAGGCCCCTCCAGCGGCTGAACCCCTGGTTTTGCCTGATCCGATACCGGCAATCCCTCCTGCACGCCTGCCGGTACCCCCAAGTCCACCGCCTGTTACCGATGAAGGGGCCTCACGAGCCTACTACCAAGGTAATCTGGAGGGGAGTATTCGTTCGTTAGAACAGCGCGTGCAGCAGGATGCCGATAGGGGAAACAAGGTATCCATCACCTGGCAGCTTGCCCGCTTATATGCTGAACTAGGAAACGGGAAAGCTGCGGCAGGGCTGATTGAGCAGGTGCATAAGGATAAACCCGCTGATCTTGAAGCGAAACGGGAGTTGTTTGTAAGTCTTTGCCTTGTCGGGGATTACCAAAAGGCCCGGGAGCTTCTTCCCCTTTCCCCTGAAACCGGTGAAACCTTATTCTATGAGGCCATGCTTCGCCGGGATACCGGGGATCCCGGGAGGGCTATCGCCACCTTGCGAAGAAGCCTGGCCGCGGAAAATTTCCGTCCTATAGGCTGGCTGTTCCTGGGGGAACTGTTGGCCCCATCTGCTCCAGGAGAAGCGGAAACCTGTTTTCGTACCGCCCTTCGCCAGGATCCCGAACTCCATGTAACCCTGCTTCCCCTGGGTAAGGTACTCTTGGTCCAGAAACGGTATAAAGAAGCATACGAATCCTTAAACCGTGCCCATTCCTATTTTCCTCAGCAGGATGACATCATCCAGGGTCTCAATGAGGCCCTCCGCGGCATCTCAGGAGTCCCTGGGTACCAGGAAAGCCCCCCGGCCAGGCGGATCATTGGGGCAAATCCACCCAAGGTCAAAGCCCTGGGATCCCTTGCCCAAGGTATGACCCTGGTACGGATAGGGCTTGTAGAGGAACAAGCCAGCATCACGGTAAAGGCCGGCGGTCCTTATACCCTGCGCCTTCCCGGAGGACGGCCTATATTCAGCAACCGGGCGCCGGAACAGATCTGGGCTGAAATGCGCAATGGGAAACTGGTCCTTTTGGATCAAGAAGGAAAACCCCTGATCGTCGCGGTAGAGCCGGTGGTACTGGAATACGAGGAACCGGAACATACCACCCTCGTCTCCGGCTCTACTGCCGAAGACCGTTCCTACCGGGGCAGCATCGAATTTCGGCCTACCCAAACCGGGATCACCTTGGTTAACATCCTCAATATAGAAGAATACCTCTATGGGGTTATTCCCGCAGAAATGCCCGCGTATTGGCCTGGAGAAGCCCTGAAAGCTCAGGCCATTGCCGCCCGGTCTTATACTTTGGCCTGTCTGGGGGAAGACATCCGGGATGTACCCAAGGAAAAAGGATTTGATCTTTACGGATCCGTGCTCTCTGCCGCATACCGGGGGGTAAATGGAGAAGCCCGGGCTACCACCGCAGCAGTGGATGCCACAAGGGGTATATACCTAAGCGCAGGAGGGAAGCCGCTCAAGGCCTACTATTCTGCCAATCACGGAGGATACAGCGAAGACAGCCGTTCCGTGTGGGGTTACAGCACCTTTAACGCTGCGGTTCCTGATAAGCTCCTGAGTTCCAGACCAGGCCCCCTTCCCCTGGACGAATTGGCCCGATGGATTCAGGACCGGCCGCGTTCATACTCGTCGGTGCCGAATCTTCATTCCTCCCAGGCGTACCGTTGGGAAAAATGGGTAGCCGCAGAGGAAATACGCAGCCGGAATGCGGCAGATGGGAATAGCCTCGGTGAAATTCTTCAGGTGACAAGCCGGGGCCGGGGCATTTCAGGCAGGATAAACGAAGTAGAAATCCGTGGTACCCAGGGAACGCTGCGGATTAAAGGGGATCGTATCAGATCCCGCTTGGGAGGACTGCGGAGTAATCTCTTTACCATCCGGTCAAAACTGGGAAAGAACGGCAGACCAGAGTACTTCATCTTTCAAGGGGCAGGTTGGGGTCATGGAGTAGGGCTGGATCAAAGCGGTGCTGCCGGTATGGCCCAAGCAGGGTTTACCGCGGCCCAAATACTGAGCCACTATTACCCTTTGGCAACCGTGCAGTAACCCCCGGTCATTCAGTTCCGGTATATCCAACGCCCTGCATCCCGGAGATAGGGTATCAGAATCGCCCCATAAATCTCGTTTTGCAGCTTTGTCGCATCCTTGTACCAGGCATCTATGGTATGCAGGATCGCCCCTACCCGATTACAGCCATCTGCAGCCGTAGCCTGGAGATCAAGGCTACGATCCAGCAACAGTTTGGTCAGAATTTCCGCCAAAAAATACGCGGATAAGCCTATGGTTATGGGATCCTTGGCTTCTTTGGAGAGAATGGTAAACTGTTCCGCAGCAATAGAAAACTGCCGTTCCAGGAGCAGGGTAAACCCATAGTAAAACCGTATCCATGCGGTCTTCCTGGGATCCTTTCTAAAAAAGAGGCCCTTACCGGATCGGGCCACTGCAGCATCCAGGCGGTCAGAAAAGAACTGGACCCCCCCGCTTATATCTTTGCTTAGAATCCGGGCCGCCCCAAAAAGGAGGGCGTGCTCTTCAATCAAAGAAGGCTTTTCCTGGGCGATTTTGCGCTCCAGGTTCATCACCGAGGCAGGATCGGAAAGGACGAAGTACGTATTCGCTAAGAGCCGGACCAGAGAAGAAGAGTAGTGTTTATGTTGGACAATCCTCGTCTCAAGGTATTGGGTAAGCCCAGGCCAATCTTCCCGTTCAAGGAGTACATACAAGGACCGATTAATACCATAAAAGACATCAAGCCCTATCAGGACGAGAAGCATAAGCACGATAAAGAACCGGCTTGCCTGCCAAAATTCCAGGGCGATTTCAGTCCCCAGTATATAAAACGACAAAATACCGATAACCAGTAAAAAAAAGAGAATGATTATATTAAATGCGATAAACACATATCTGAATTGCAAGACTTAGACTCCTTCTATTGTTTTTCATAAGCATTTTTCCCAGCTCACTTTATGATACCCTCTAGCCGATAATTTTATATTATCCTACAATAGTTCTATTATCGGTAATAACGTAAGGGTAATAATGCAGAACTTACAGATACAAGCATTAAGCCAGAGGAGTCAAGGAATGAACCATTACCAAGTTATGCAGATTCAGGAGAGAAGCTTGTTTTCTGAGCCGCTCTATCTTGACGAGCAGTTTATATTAGCCGCGCCAGAGATGCACTTCTCCAAAGAATTGGCTGCAGCTCTTTTAGAATGGGATTTTAGGGAAGTATATAGCGAAGGAGAAGCTCGGCTGGAAGAATACGTCGTAAGCGATAAGGATAAACTCAAGCAGGCCCAAGAATTTTATGATGCCTTTCAGAAATATGTGCCCAAGCTTTTTACTGCGGGGGCGAAAGCTGATCTTAATTTCACCTCCATAGCGGAACAGATCCAGACCGCCTGCAGCATCATACAAACCGATTCCCGTACCTTCTTTCGGCTGTTCATGACGTATCGATCAGAAGGAGAGCTTACCTATCAGTTAGCGCATACACTTACTTCCACTATCATTGCCCTTACCATAGGGGCCTCCCTCAAACTACCGGATGACAAGCTTATCGAACTGGGGGTTGCCGCGCTCCTCCATGAAATCGGCATGGCTAAATTGCCTTCCAAAATAAACATAAATAAGCGGGATCTGACCTTGGAAGATAGGAAGGCCATCCTCACCCACCCCATTTTGAGTTATAACCTCCTCATTTCCTTGGAGTTTCCCCCCGCGGTATGTACCGCCGTACTACAGCATCATGAACGGGAAAATGGATCAGGGTATCCTCAAAAGCTCACCGGAGA
Source organism: Treponema sp. (assembly GCA_031266255.1). Taxonomy (GTDB): domain Bacteria; phylum Spirochaetota; class Spirochaetia; order Treponematales; family Breznakiellaceae; genus JAIRLU01. The sequence continues at coordinate 6,667 of JAISBK010000062.1, read as the reverse complement.
TCAGATAGGTCTTTACGCAAAAATAATCGGGGTAAGTTGTTCTTATGAGGCGATGATCACCAACCGTCCTCACAAGAAGGCTAAAGACATGCATACCAGTTTACTGTATTTCCTGAAAAATGAGGCAAAACAGTACGATGATACCGTATGCCGGGCATTGGGTAATGCCCTTTCTCTGTATCCTATTGGGCTTTATGTGCTCCTGGCCAATGGAAAAAAAGCCCAGGTAGCGGATGTGAACCCGCAAAATCCCCGGTTTCCCATTGTCCAACTGGTCGGCATACCAAGAATAGGCAGAGTATACATCCAAACTTCTCAGGAACATGGCCTCTCGATTGCTCGTCCCTTGACCAAAGAAGAATTCGATGATATCGTCTGATGATACGTACTAAATTTTAGAGATAATTGTTTATTTTATGGAAGACCCCCTACCTGCAGTCTTGTTCATTCTAGCCGTCATCGTGGTAAAGGGAGTTTTTTCGTTGGTTGAAACCGCGTTTATCGCTTCTCGTAAGACTTGGCTCAGAGCCCGGGCCGAAGAGCAGGATAAGCAGTACCGTAAAGTCCTTGAAGCCGTGGAGAATCCCCTGCTTTTTCTTTCCGCGTTGCGGATAGGTATCGGTTTTCTTGGGATCCTTGCAGGAGTAGCAGGGGGTATGGGGATCGGGGGATTCCTGACAAGGTGGTTTACCCCTGAGGAATCAGCAGCCCCTTGGGGAGGATACCTGGCCACCATGCTTGTAACCGCCGCCATCACCGTGCTGATTCTCATTTTGGGGGATACGCTCCCTAAACAGATAGCCCTTGTTGCCCCTGAACGAATCACTACCGTGGCCCTCCCGTGGATCAAGGTTTTGGCCTTGGTTTGTACGCCTCTCAGTTTCGTGAGCACCAAGATAGGAGCGTTGGTCCGTATCTGCTTGCGGATTGATACCACTCCCCCTATAGGTATGACTGAAGACGAACTGTGGATCGCGTTACGGGAAGGAGAAAAATCAGGCATCGTGGAACGGACCGAACGAACCATGGTTGAGGGGGTCTTTTATTTGGGAGACCGGCCTGTAGGAACCTTTATGACCCACCGATCGGACATAAGCTGGCTGGATATTACCGCTGAACCAGAACTGGTACGGCATACCGCTCTTGAACACCGAGATCAGCGGTACTTCCCGGTTGCTGCAGGTACCTTGGATGCGGTTACCGGGGTAGTGTCGGTTCAAGATATCCTGCTTGCCCTTTTGAACGGCCCCTGGCCAGGGCTTAACGCTATCATGAAACAGCCCTGTTTTGTTCCGGAGACCCTGTCTGCGCTCAAAGCCTTTGAAGCATTTAAACGAGGGGATACGGATTTTCTGTTGGTGATGGACGAATACGGTGGATTTTCAGGGGTCCTCTCAGTACGGGATCTCATCGAAGAAATCGTAGGGCAGCTTTCTAGCCCTGCCCTTGCAGCGAAACCAATCCTTCCTCAGGATGATGGAACCTACCTGGTGGAAGGCAGCATGAACATTGATGAGGTTGCCGAATCTCTGGGGTTCAACCATACCATAGGGGAACACCAGGAATACCATACCTTAGCAGGGTTCATTTTGAGTCTAGCCGAAGAAATTCCTCGGACTGGCGCCACTTTTGAGTATTGCGGGTATCGGTTTACCATTGTAGCTATGGATGGCAACCGAATCCATAAGGTGCTCATTTATCTTCCTCAAAAAGCGGTCTAATTGGTAAAACCGCTACCATGGGAGAATAAGTTAGTACATAAACTGTGGGGTATATTAAAGATAAATGAATCAACCTATAGAGTAGTTGTTCGGCTGTTTGGGGATTAATTCGACAGTCTCAAAGGGACTGTTTACGCTTCGCCGCCTTATGGCGGCTCGGGATCCGCAATGACGGGGTCGTTCGCTACGTTCCATTTCCACGCCTCACTCCACCCACATTTTGTTGGCCCTGGTCTTTGCTTCTCAAAGGACACTATACGGTCAATTCGGGAACATATTTTTATTCAAAAGCATGATTTAGGTGAAGACGTTATTGATCGATTCGGTACGGATTGGCAGATAGCCCAGGCATGGCAACGTATGGAGCAGGGCTGGAAGGGACATGGCCAAGAGAAGTACCATGATGTTGACTTATTGCTGTTACGGCATGAACTTGAAGAATTGACGGTTATGGCAAAATACGGCTATAATGCCTCAGATGCCCATGATAAAGCAGAAGAAAAGTACGCTTGGGACATTAAGATGAGGGAATTTGATTAAATGCGCTGGTATTACACGAAATTAAGCGAAAATGAAAAAACAGTAATTTATTCTTACGGATGGAATACCAAGGAAATCACCGGAGAACTCATGTATGATAAAACCACACAAGAATACTCTGTCTTGAAAATTGCCGCCAATGATAACCAAAAAGGGGCAGAATGGGCATTATCTCATCTGCCGAAACTGATAAAGAAAGGTTTCCCTGATAAAGATATGGCCGCTATTGGATAATTACTAAACTTTTCGTAAATATTACCTCATAATGTATATTGCAGGGATGGTTTTCTGATCCCGTTATTATCTTCTTGCCTATTACATGATGTTTCACCTATGACCATACCGTCTCGTCAGGATTCAATTCCGGTGAATATCCAGGCAGATAAAACAACTTCAGCTTTCCTCCGATACTTTCTACATATTCTTTCACCTTTTTACTCTTGTGTACCGGACGGTGGTATATGGATTTATGTCAATTTATTTATACCATCTAAAAGATCGAAATATAAGCTATTTTGTTTTTTCCTCATTTAAACCGGACAGCAGTGTATTTCTCTCTTTAATGCTACCAACGGTAAACGGATAGCGATTGACGCTGTAGAAGTCAATACAGACAGGGCGATAGTAAATACCAGCATATATATACCGAGGGGATTTTTAGAAAAAGGAGCAAATGATCTGCACCCGCAATGGCTCTCCAGTAATGGAACTCAGATCAATCTTGTACCGTATCATGTCTTTACATGGTCTATCGTGGAGGTATAACAATGGGCTTATTGAATCGTTTTAAGCGTGCTATGGGCGGTAGAAACAAATATTCCGTGCGGGAAATAAAAGACGGTGGTAAACTCCGAGCAGCAATCATACTAACCGACGAGGAGCGGGATGAGTTGAGCAAGGAGGAGCGCATAGAACGGTTCAGGAAGTGGCATGATGCTGAGAAAAACATATAAATGTAATCAAGAAAGAAAAGTTATCGACATATCCGACTTTATGCCCCATAAAGTTTCCGAGGTTATCTGCATTAAATGCGGTAAGCGCTGGATCGCTATAAGGCCAGAAAATACATTGCTCGAGGATATGGAATGTCCCAACCATCATATCGGCTTTGTGATTGAAACCGGAGAAGAGTTGGATGAGGGTTGAGTGGTGAATATCCATGACTATTTCCTCATTCATCAACATTACCTGCAACGATACAGTATCTATGAGGTAAATAATCTCATAGTAATACTGGATAAGGCAAACACCCAGATTAAAGCCCTCATTACCAAGGCAAAAGGAATAGAAACCAAGAAAAAGTACCACCGAATAGCAGCAGAGATACACCGATTACAGCAAGATTTAACCGAGCAGTTATACAGAACATTCGAAGTAGACGGGTTAGAGTTAATAATTGAGGAAATGCAGTTTGTTCAGAAAGCTGTCGCAGCAGCCAGCGATGGGAAAATAAGCATATTGGATACCGAACTCCCCGCAGCAAAAAAGGTATGGGCGGCGGCAAGCTTTGACTCGTATAGTGATGATACCTACTTAGAGTTCAAAAAATACATGGATAGATTAGGAGAGGACGTATACCAGACTTGGGACTCCGCAGTCCGTACCGGATACCTTTTGGGGACCCCCTCAAGACAGATAGTCCGGGATGTGCTGGGTTCAATACCAGAAAACGACCCGGGGAAGATGCAGAAGCTGCGGAACAGCCTTGAGAAAAATACCCACACGATGGTAGCAAGTCTTGCGGAGACCGCAAGAGACGCAGTGTACCGGGAGAATGAGCAGTATTTCACCGGGTACCAGTATGTAGGCACGTTGGATACCCGTACCTGTCTTGTCTGTGGGAATCGCGACGGGAAGCGATTTAAATCCCTTGAGGGAGCCCCGAAACTGCCGGCGCATCATTTTTGTCGCTGTCTCTATGTACCGTATATCAAGGGCTTTGAGCATATTCCTGGAGAGCGGGCTGCTATGGACGGGCCCGTGGACGATAAATTAACGTATAAGGATTGGCTGGCGCGGCAAGATCCGGTGATTCAAGAAGAAATCTTAGGAAAATACCGTTATCAAGCCTATAAAAACGGCGTACCGGTAACGTTCTTTGTGAAAAATGGGAACGCTCTAACCTTAGATGAATTACGAGCTAAAAAAGTTATACCAGAAAAATATCAAAGAGTAAACAAAGAAAAACGTGAAATTATTCAGGAACAAGCAAATCAATATTTTGGCAAACTTACGAATAATGTAAAACAAGCAATAGGAGGTTATACTAATTATTATTATACTAATATAAATGATGCCCTTCACAGGAGTATCCGTATGACTGATAACATAAAAGCACAAGTAGCCAATATTGATATCGCGGTAGATGGTTTTGAAATCAAGGAGGATATGACTGTTTTCCGGGGGACAAATGCCGCTTATTATGCTAATTGGGAAGCGGGAAGTATAAAAAAAATTGACGCTTACACAAGCACATCGCTTCTTAGAAGCAATGCCCAATGGTTTTACAAACGACAACACAAACTTGGCAATGATCCTATTATGCTTGAAATCAGGGTTCCAGCGGGTACAAAGGGGATTTATATCGGGGAAAAGACTGATTTTAAGGTAAATCAAGCCGAATTATTGCTAAATCGGGGATTAAGTTATAAAGTGATAGATAAAAGCATCGGATATATGCTTTTGGAGGTTGTAAAATGACTTTAACTGAAGAATATACCGAGAAATGCCGTATCATGTTCAAAAACGGTGAGGAATATGCCCGGCGCGAGGTCTCCAAGCTCGGGGAAGTGATACGAAAAGAAGTCGATAAAACCGGAAGCGTAACATATTTTTTTGCGACTGGAGACTACGCCTATATCGACATTTTTAGATTACGGCTGGCGCAAGGAGACAGGTCTTTATATGATGAATAATGGCTATCCCGATAAGGATATGGTCGCTATTGGATAATTAAGCAATTTGAGGAAAACCATGCGTATTGAGAAACAGCGCCATGAAGTACTATACCCCAAGGGAACCGAATGGCAGCGAGAAACAGAACTTATCGAGCTTGCCGGTCGTACTGCCTACCGGTCAGAGGATAGCATTGAGCCGGGAAGCGCCCAGGAATTTATCCGGCGCATGGTAAAGAATAGCCATTTAGCCGTTATTGAATTCGGCTCCATGACGGTTCGGTTTGTTACCGACCGGGGAATAACCCATGAATTAGTTCGTCATAGGCTCTGTTCTTTTATCCAGGAGAGTACCCGGTACTGCAATTATGGGAAAGACAAGTTTGAACGGCAAATTACCGTGATACAACCTAGCGGCCTTGATGATGATATGAAGTACCAGATATGGGAAAGCGCCATGCACACGGCAGAGCAAAAGTACCTCCAGATGCTTGACGGTGGATGTACGCCACAGCAGGCCCGGAGTGTTTTGCCTACCTGCCTTAAAACAGTTATTGTTGTCAAAGCAAATTTCCGGGAATGGCGTCATATATTCGAGTTGCGGGCGATCAACAAGGCAGCCCATCCAGACATACGGGCTTTATTGATACCGCTGTATAATGAGTGCAGGGGGCTATTACCCGAAGTATTTGATATATAGACGATGTTGCAGTTAAAAAGGAGATGTGGTATGACGGTTTAAAAGATAATTTTACAGGGCCTGAAGATACAAATTAATGATTGATGGGGAGGAAACTAGTACGAATGGGACTGTATAAAAATAAAGAATATTTTGACTATAGCAAACTTTTTGAGGAAGTTATATGGATGAATTGTCAAAAATAGTAAATATTTGAAAAGAACTGGAAAGACAGCTCAACGAAGTAGGAATAAAAACCGGTGAGGAATTGAGGAAAGTTTGAAGCCGAAATGCCTGGTTAAAGATAAGGCATACAGATTCATCAGCTTGTTACAATAGATTGTGTGCCATTGAAGGCGCAATACAAGGGATAAGATGGCATAATTTGTCTGATGAAATTAAAAATGAGCTTAAACAATTCTACAATCAATGGAAATAAGATATGAAAGTAAGTAAAGCATTTGGAGTTTTGGCAAAAGAGGCCGCTGAATATAATGAAGCATGGAAGGAAGTTATGAAATAACCTACCAAGGATGCCTTCCCGGAATAGTAAACCTGGCCAACATTATGCTGGTCTGTGAATGGGCATACGCAACATCAGTGTCGTCCTGGAAATCAACATCTTAAAAGTATGCAAATCGACTACATAACAACATAAACCCCCGGTTTTCCCTCTATGATTGTCTTGAGATAGACGAATGTTGAATGTAGGTAGGGGAAGGAGAACAAAATATGGCTTATCTATGCGTATCATCGGGAACATGGGCCGAGACGAAGGAAGCAGTGAAGAAAGGCTTTGACCAGTCCACAAATTTTTTGAAAATATGAAAATT
>JAISBK010000023.1 GCA_031266255.1 Treponema sp. | reverse complement strand
CAGCCCCAGGACTCTTCTATGTCTTTGGACTCCGACTGGGCCCAGGAAAGGCTTTGCGTCAAGGAAGCTTCAAATTCCACTCCCGCAATCCCAAGAGGATCCTCGTATTCAAAGCCTACCGACACGCCCACGGAGAAGCCGAAGCTGTTGCTTTCGCTTGAGCTGGAGCCTTTGGTGTAGCCGAAGTAGGTGCCGCCGTTTCCGTCTTCGTTTATTCCCGCGTAGTAGGGCGCGGAGGCGAGGACCGCGATGACGTGGGGGTCGGAAAAGAGGAGTTCCCGGTCTCCCGTGTCCCGCAGGATGAAGCTGTCCTTGTCCACGTTGGGCAGACAGCCGGTTTCCCAGTAGGAACTGCTTCCGATGTTCCTTTGGCCGGAACGGGTATATCCTCCGTTGGCGTAATAATAGATCTCTATATTGCCGCCTCCGCAGAAAAACACCACGTCGTCTTTCTGGTCGCCGGTAACATCACCCATCACGACGTCGTAAAGACCGCCGTTATAGTTAGTGATAAAAAGGTGGTCGGGGGAAATCTGCTCAAATTGATTGGAGGAATTGAGCGTATAGAGACGGTTCCAGACGAATAAATCGGCTTTCCTGTCCCCGTTCACATCCCCAACCGCGAATTGGGCTATGAATTGGTTATCGGGAAAAACTTTGGTCGCCGAGTCTACCCAGGTAAATTCCGGTTGAAAGGCGTTGTTCAGGCTGGTTGTTAAGAGCATCGCTACCCTTTCCTCGAAATTATTACTCCTAATGCCGTAAAAAACCGTGTCGGGCAGTCCGTCTCCGGTAAAATCACCTGCCTTAACCCTGCCCACTCTCATCCTGACGGTGCTAGTCGCAACAAGATTATCGGACAATTTTGCGTAATTGGCGTCCTTGTCGTCCAGAATATAATAACGCGCGTTAAAATCTTGATCACCTATGCCGATCATGAGGCATAGTTCGTCCTTGCCGTCCTGATCATAATCCGCCGCGGTTACCATAGGTACCCACCTACGCCCAGAAGTAAGACCCACATAGTATGGTGCAAGGTCTATTGAGGTTGGCGCCAGGTTATTATCCAGGACATACATATAAGCCGCGCCTATGCCGGGAAGGGTGAGGATACATTCCTGCTTGCCGTCCCCGTTCAGGTCCGCGCTGATAAGCTCCCAGCCGGTAAGCGGCAGGCTAAGGTTAATTCCCTCCTGACTCAGCACCGTATCGTTAACCGTGTCAGGCATAGGATGATCCCCGGCCTGAGTAATGGTAAAGCCGGAACTGTTATACACTCCCTTGTAGATAAGTATCTTCCCGTTCTTTAGAGCGACGATGACCACCTCGTCTATGCCGTCCCCGTCCAGGTCCGCGGCAACAGACTTACGCGGGGTACGGGTGCTTTCTTGTCCCCCCGCCCAGCCGGTATCGTCTTTGCTGTCCTGACCGATAACCGTCAGATTTGAAAGATTCTCGAAATCCTCAAATAAAGCGTGGTTCTTGCCGTTAATGACATACCCCGCCACAAAGATTTCCCGCTTGGGCTGGGAATAGGTCTTCCCCAGGGGACCAAGGCTCCGCTCGGGACCCGTCGCAGCCCGCGCCCCTGATGTCTGGGGATTGTAGGGCTGTCCATTAGGCGCTACCGGAAGATCGGGAGTGGTGGTGTTCACGCCAAGTTTCTGCAACATCGCTAGATGTTCACGCCGTGCCTCAGGAATGGGTACCCCCCCCCCCCCCCCCCCGTGGTATCGTCATCGGTAGACGTAGGGCAAGCAAGTAACATAAGAACGGCAAGCGCCGTCATGCCGAGCAACGTGACTATACGCTGCGTTTTCATAGAAAACCTCCTTAAAAAATGCCATGAAATAAATGAGAAAAAAATGAACAATGCCAGGCTGTTCCAAAACCAAGCGGGTTTTGAAGCTACTCTTTTAAGATAATAACGGAAGATAGAATAGAATACTTTAAGAGAAAAATCAAGGCCCTCAATCTATGAAACAGCCTCATCGCTTGGTTTGTTGAGCATTTGACAATAATTATTTATCTATATATTATTATAGATAAAATGATATCGTATAAACCACGATTCATCATGAGAAATGATGCGTGGTTTATGAGGAGAACACAAGCGTATGACGTTACGCAAAAACTACGAACCAGTAGGAGATACAGAAACCCTGAACCGGGCCATTGGCCGTGTTCGGGAGGCCCAAAAGGTCTTTGCGTCCTTTACCCAGGAACAGGTAGACCGGATCTTTTTTACTGCTGCTAAAGCTGCCAACCAAGCCCGGATTCCCCTGGCACAGATGGCAGTGAAGGAAACCGGCATGGGAATCCTTGAGGATAAGATCATCAAAAACCACTATGCCGCAGAATATATTTATCATGCCTATCGGGAAACCAAGACCTGCGGCGTTATTGAAGCAGATCCACCGTACGGCATTACGAAGATCGCTGAACCGGTGGGTATCATTGCAGGGATCATTCCCACTACCAATCCTACCTCAACCGCGATTTTCAAAGCCCTCCTGGCGCTGAAGACCCGGAATGGGATCCTCTTTTCTCCCCATCCCCGGGCAAAACAGTGCACGAATGAAACGGCCAAGCTCATGCTTGAGGCTGCGGTTGCAGCCGGAGCGCCTGAAGGCATCATCGGCTGGATCGACGAACCGCGGATTGAACTGACCAATCTGTTGATGCACGAGGCGGATCTCATCCTGGCAACCGGCGGACCTGGTATGGTAAAGGCAGCCTATACATCGGGTAAGCCCGCGATTGGGGTAGGTTCGGGAAATACTCCGGCGATCATCGACACCAGTGCCGATATCCTTTTGGCGGTAAACTCGATCATCCACTCCAAAACCTTTGATAACGGCATGATCTGCGCTTCCGAACAATCGGTAATCGTCCTTGATACCGTATACCCGGCGGTCAAAGAAGAATTCACCCGGCGGGCTTGTTATTTCCTTGATGCTGAAGAGACCGAAAAGGTCAGGAACACCATCCTGGTCAAGGGCGTCTTAAACGCGCAGATCGTGGGGCAGTCCGCACATCACATCGCGTCCCTTTCAGGATTGACGGTCCCTGAAAACACCAAGATCCTCATAGGCGAGGTAAGCCGGGTGGATAAGGGTGAAGCCTTTGCCCATGAGAAGCTCTGCCCGGTGTTGGCCCTGTATCGGGCAAAGACCTTTTCCCACGCCCTGGATATAGCCGAGCCGCTTATTCAGGAAGGGGGCTACGGGCATACTGCCGCGGTATACCTCAATACCGTACAGGCCCAGGACCACCTCGCGGAATTCGCTTCCCGGATGAAAACCTGTCGAATATTGGTGAACAGCCCCTCATCCCAGGGAGGTATCGGGGATATTTACAACTTCAAACTTACTCCTTCCCTTACCCTGGGCTGCGGTTCCTGGGGAGGGAATTCGGTTTCCGACAATGTGGGGGTAAAGCAGCTACTCAACATTAAAATCCTTGCAGAACGGAGAGAAAATATGCTGTGGTTCAGGACGCCTGAAAAGATCTATATCAAAAAGGGCTGCCTCCCGGTGGCCCTGGAGGAATTAACCCAGGTACTGCACAAGAAGCGGGTCTTTATGGTAACCGATACCTTTTTGTATCGCCAAGGGTACACTAAGCCGGTACAGGATAAACTTAATGAACTGGGGATCCTTCACCAGGTTTTCTTTCAAGTGGAACCTGATCCAACCTTGGCGTGCGCCAAGGCAGGAGCCGCGGCCATGCAGAGTTTTGCACCGGATTGTATTATTGCGGTAGGGGGCGGATCTGCTATGGACGCGGCAAAGATCATGTGGGTGCTCTACGAACATCCTGAAGTGGACTTCCAGGACATGGCCATGCGCTTTGCGGATATCCGCAAGCGGGTGTATACCTTCCCCACCATGGGAGAAAAAGCCTATTTCATCGCGATTCCGACCTCCGCAGGAACCGGCAGTGAGGTTACCCCCTTCGCGGTGATCACCGACGAACGGTCGGGTATGAAGTACCCCCTGGCAGACTATGCCCTGCTCCCCAATATGGCGATTGTGGATGCAGACATGATGCTCCACGCTCCCAAGGGGCTTACCGGTGCTGCGGGTATTGACGCCCTGACCCATGCCCTGGAAGCCTACGTTTCTATGGCGGCCACGGATTATACCGACAGCCTTGCCCGGCATGCGTTGAAGCTCATTTTTGATTACCTCCCGGTAACCTATCATCAAGGGGCCCGGGATCCCGCGGCTTGGGAAAAAATGGCCAATGCCGCAACCATTGCGGGGATGGCGTTTGCCAATGCCTTCTTGGGGGTTTGTCACTCCATGGCCCATAAACTCGGGGCATTTCATCACCTGCCCCACGGGATTGCCAATGCCTTAATGATAGGCGAGACGATCCGGTTTAATGCCAGCGAAACTCCGGTGAAAATGGGAACCTTCCCCCAGTACGATCACCCGCATACCCTGGCCCGGTATGGGGAACTGGCGGAATATCTTGGACTTCAGGGCAGAAACGATGCTGAAAAGCTCGAGTCCTTGATTACCGCGATTGATACCTTGAAAGAAACCGTGGACATTAAACCCCGGATTCGGGATTACGGCATTGATGAAGCGGATTTTCTTGCCCGGCTTGATGCCATGAGTCAAGATGCCTTTGATGATCAATGTACCGGGTCCAATCCCCGTTA